>VSOH01000292.1 GCA_009774735.1 Clostridiales bacterium | reverse complement strand
TTGGTTACCAAACGGTAAATATATTAAGGTTTATTCAGGCTCCATAATCGGTGCAAAGAAAATAATTAAAATCAAAAATAAAAGTGCTGTTGGCGCTGCTCTTGTTATCCTTCAGAGCCGCAGCAATCCGGTGATAAAAGAAATCGGATTTTATGCGTAAAACAAAAGCATTGCAATTTCTATGATTGCAATGCTTTCAGCGTGTAGAAAAAGTCGGATTACAAATTCTACACGCTGGCAGATGTTGAGAAATGGAGCTGAATTTTGCATTTTGCGAGGATTACTGTACGATGGTACTGTTTCCGAGCAAAAGGCGAAAAACGAACAAAAGCCTTGCAATTTCAACAAATTGCAAGGCTTTTAAATTGTTTTAGTGGCAGAAGTAAAACCTCTGCCCTGCAATCATATAAAACAGTAAATTTTCTTTTCATTAATCTTAGTGCGTGGTTCAGCCCACTTTATCGACAGACTAAAAGCATTGCAATTTCTATGATTGCAATGCTTTGTTAATTTTATTAAGCACGTTCTTTTTATCTGCTGACCAGAGCGGGGCGATCAAATCCTTTTTTGCTCCGTCACCTGTTAAACGGTGTATAACAATATCACTTGGTATAATTTCAACACAGGCTTTAACAATGTCTATGTATTCGTCAAGCTCTAAGGTTTTAACATTTCCTCGGTAATATTCATTTGCTAAATCCGTGTTTTTCAGTATGTGCAACAGCTGCAGCTTAATGCCGTCGATACCGCTTTTGCAAACATAGCTTACTGTTTCAAGCATATCCGTCTTGCTCTCGTTCGGCAGTCCCAAAATCACGTGAACAACAATATTAATACCGATTGCTTTCAGCTTTTTTACTGCTTTATCATATACAGAAAGGGGATAGCCGCGCCTTATATATTCAGCACTTTTTTCGTGAATTGTTTGCAGTCCAAGCTCCACGAAAACAGGCTTGATTTTATTAAGCTCATCAAGCAGAGAAAGTATATCGTCATCAAGGCAGTCAGGTCTTGTAGCTATGGACAGTGCCACGATATCTTTGTGCCTTATTGCCTCAAAAAACTTCTTTCTGAGAATTTCAACAGGTGCATAAGTGTTTGTAAATGCCTGAAAATATGCAATATATTTACCGCTCTTTATTTTATTTTTAACTCGCTTTTTGCCCTGCTCAATCTGTTCAGTAATCGACAGCAAGCTGCTTTCGGCAAAATCACCACTGCCGCCCTCTGAGCAGAAAATGCACCCTCTTGTGTCAATTGTGCCGTCACGGTTCGGACAGGTAAAGCCACCATTAAGGCTAAGCTTGTAAACCTTGTCACCAAAGGTGTTACGAAGATAATTATTAAGACTGTAATATTTCATAAAATTCCTCAAGCACCTTCTTGTTGCCGCAGACAAGTGAATCAATTTTATTTGCATCAAGCTTATTTTTTTCAAATGTTAATGCATATCCGCCGGCCTCGCTGAGAATGAGATAAGCTCCTGCCCAGTCCCAGGGACGCAAAATCATTTCATAATACAAGTCAGCCTTGCCGCTTGCCACATAGCAGATGTCAAGAGCTGCTGAGCCGCCGCGTCTTACCTCAATTGCTTTATAGAAAATCTTTTCTGTCAGCTCAAAGGTTTTGTGTGCAAGCTCATGCTCATAGGGACAGGTGCCGAACAGCACAAGGCTGTGTTCTAAATCACAATCAGAGCATTGAATCGGTTTACCGTTTAAGAATGCACCCTTTCCCTTTTCTGCATAAAACATATTGTCAAGATCGGGGTCAAGCACAACGCCGATTATGATTTCCCTGTCCTTCGCAAGTGCAACACTGATTGCACTGTGCTGAAAGCCTTTAATAAAATTAGTAGTTCCGTCAATGGGGTCAATAATAAAGCAATCACCATCTGTCAGCTTTTTGTTATCATCGCCCTCTTCGCCAAGAAATTTGCAGCCCGGTATAACCTTTTCAAGCTCGGTGAACAGAAAATCCTGTATCATTTTGTCGTATTTTGTAACAAGATTAACAGCAGAGCCTTTGTCCTCAAT
>VSOH01000291.1 GCA_009774735.1 Clostridiales bacterium | reverse complement strand
TATGGCAGTGGCAATCGTCGGCTATACCAATTTGGGAAAGTCAACGCTTTTTTACAGACTGACAGATGCAGGCGTTCTGCAGGAGGACAAGCTGTTTGCAACCCTTGACCCCACTGCAAGAAAGCTTTATCTTCCTGACGGACAGCAGATTATGATTGTTGATACTGTCGGCTTTATCAGCAGATTGCCGCATCAGCTTGTGGATGCCTTCCGTTCAACGCTTGAGGAGGCAACCTTTGCAGATGTTATACTGAATGTGTGTGATGCATCGAGCGACGAATGTCATAATCATATCAGAACAACGAATGAAATATTAGAAGGCTTGTTTGATGACGGTATTATTCCCGTACCCATTATTAATGTGTTTAATAAATGCGATATTGCACAGACGGCAGAGGATAAAATCTATTTTTACGGCAGCGGTTCTCCCTGTGTTAAAATCAGTGCCAAAACAGGAGAGGGTGTTGACGATTTACTGCTTGCTGTACAGAATGCTCTGCCGCAGACAAGAAAAAGAGTAAAGCTTTTAATACCATTTGATAAGGGTGCTGTTGCAGCAAAAATAAGACAGGACGGTGTTATTCATTCCGAGGAATACACGGAAAACGGACTTGTTATCGAGGCAACTGCAGAAATTTCATATCTTGATACAATAAAAGATTATATTATCTGATTTTGCTTCATAGAATTACTTAGGTGATTTTATGAAAATGCTGACATTCAAATTAAAGCCGAAAACAATTTTCGGTATTATTCTGACTATAACCGGAATTGTTGTTATAGCCATTACCTTTGTGACAAATCATATCGGCAGTGAAAGCAAAAGTGTTTCAGCCATAATCAGTGCTTCTACTGATGAGGAACGCAGAACATACCTTGAAAGTATGGGATGGGAAACCGATACTGAGTTTGAAACAAAGGAGCTTACTATACCTGAGAGCTGGAACAACGTGTATAATGATTATAATGAGGTGCAGCTTAATCAGGGCTTTGATTTGAGCAATTATAAGGGTAAAAAGGTTACACTTTACACTTATACAATAACAAATTATAAGGATTTGTCTGAGGGTGTTGTTGCTGACATGCTTGTGTGCGATGGCAATTTAATCGGCGGAGATGTTTGCAATACCTCTGCAGAAAACGGATTTTTAGTGGGATTTAACGGTAAATAATGGAAAGAATTGACAAAATCATTTCAGTAGCATCAGGTGTTTCAAGAGCCGATGCAAGAGCCCTGATTAAAAAGGGTCTTGTGTCGGTTAATGGTGCTGTTATAAAGAATATCGGTTTAAAAGCAGATGAAAAAAACGATATTATATGCAGCAGGGGTGAAAAACTCTGTTACAGCAAATTTGTATACATAATGATGAATAAGCCGCAGGGTGTTATTTCTGCAAGTGAGGGCGGCAGTGAAAAAACGGTTGTGGACATCCTTCCCGACCATATGAAAAGAAAAAATCTCTTCCCCGCAGGCAGGCTTGACAAGGATACAACCGGCTTTGTTCTCATTACTGATGACGGTGATTTTGCACACCGTATTTTAAGCCCTAAAAATCATATTCCTAAAACCTATATTGCAGAGTTGGACAAGCCCTTTGATGACACCGTTATTTCTGCCTTTGAACAGGGTGTTGAGCTTAAGGAGGATTTGTGTATGCCTGCAGAAATCTGTTGTGTTGACGGTGATTATACTAAGGCACTTGTTACAATTAAACAGGGAATGTATCACCAGATAAAACGAATGTTTAAGAAGTTTGGTATAACTGTGCTTGGGCTTAAAAGAATAAAAATGGGCGGGCTTGAGCTTGATGAAGTGCTTAAGCTTGGCGAGTGCAGATATATTACGCCTGATGAGCTTGAACAAATTAAATCCTGAAATATAACTATAAATTGAAATAAAAAATATAGCCTCACTATATGTTGTGTTATAAGGTGTCGAAAATATTTCTTTATGCAACTATAACAAAAAAATATATATTTTTTTGTTAAAATAGTTGCAAATTCGTTAAACGTCTTGTATAATATGAACAAGATACGCAT
>VSOH01000290.1 GCA_009774735.1 Clostridiales bacterium | reverse complement strand
CTGCCAAACTGATCAGGGAAGGGGATTATCAGGTTTACGCTGAAGATGATGATAAAACAAGGTCTGATCTCTATAATCGTATGGATTATATTAACAGTGTAAATAAAGCAACCCTGATTTCAATTCATCAAAATCACTTTGAGGTTGAAAAAGAGTGGGGAATACAAATATGGTATTCTCCAAACGATAATCACAGCAAAATTCTTGCTGACAGCATTTTAACTATATCGAAAGATAATCTTCAGAAAAACAACAGAAGAGAAAACAAAAAATCTGACAGCAGTTATTATTTGCTCTATAAAGCAAAGGTTCCGTCTGTAATGGTGGAATGCGGATTTATGAGTAACAATGAAGAAAACAAAAAATTACAGGATGATAATTATCAAAGCAAAATGGCATATTCCATAATGCTTGGTTATAGTGATTATTTGTCTAAGGAGTTATAAATGGCCAAATTAAAATCAGTTTATGTTTGCAGTGAGTGCGGGTACGAATCACCAAAATGGTACGGAAAATGTCCCGGCTGCGGTGAATGGAATACAATGAATGAGGAATTGCCCGCATCCTCGGCAACAAGCAGACACGCAGCAAGCCACAGCTCAGTTAATCAGGTTATGGCACTTGGAGAGATTACTGAGGACGTAGAAAAAAGAATGTCAACCGGTATTAAAGAATTTGACAGGGTACTCGGCGGCGGAATTGTTTTGGGAAGCCTCGTACTAATCAGCGGTGATCCCGGTATAGGCAAATCAACAATACTGCTGCAGATGTGTGAATATCTCGGCAAAAGCAAAAAAATATTATATGTAAGCGGCGAGGAGTCTGCCAGTCAGATAAAAATGAGAGCTAACAGGCTTGGCGTTACAACGGACAGGCTTTTTGTTTTACCGCAAACAGATGTTGGCATAATTGTAGATGCAATTAAATCAGAAAAACCCGATATTGTCATTGTCGATTCAATCCAGACTATGGTTTACGATGAAATTACTTCATCGGCAGGTTCTGTAACACAGGTCAGAGAGTGCACAAACATATTTATGCATGCTGCAAAGGGAATGGGAATTCCGATATTTGTTGTAGGTCATGTTAATAAAGACGGTGCTATTGCAGGTCCAAAGGTGCTTGAGCATATCGTTGATACCGTTTTATATTTTGAGGGAGAAAAAAATTACTCTTACAGAATATTGAGAGGAGCAAAAAACAGATTCGGCTCAACAAATGAAATCGGTGTTTTTGAGATGACGGGCAACGGACTTAAAGAAGTATTAAATCCGTCACTTATGATGATTTCGGGCAGACCGAAAAATACATCAGGTACCTGTGTTGCTTGTGTAATGGAAGGCTCAAGACCTATTCTTGCAGAGGTGCAGGGACTTGTCTGTGCTACAGGCTTTGGAACTCCAAGACGAATGAGTACAGGCTTTGACTATAACCGAATGAGTATGCTTCTTGCGGTACTCGAAAAAAGAGCAGGTTATTTTTTCAATAATATGGATGCGTATATAAATGTTGTTGGCGGTCTAAAGCTTGATGAGCCTGCGGCTGACCTAACGGTAGCACTTGCACTCGTTTCATCACTAAAGGACAAAGCAGTAGGGGAAGATGTTCTTGCATTTGGTGAGGTTGGACTTGCCGGGGAAATCAGAGCAATAAATAATTGCGAGCAACGTGTAACCGAAGCAATGCGTTTGGGATTTAAACGCTGTATAATACCATTTCATAATTATAAATCATTGTCAAAGGATGTTAAGGTAAATATGGATATTGTTCCTGTCAGAACAATCCGTGATGCCTTCACTGCATTAGTTGAAGAATAATCAAAAAAGCTGTGGATTATATAAATCTTACAGCTTTTTTATATATAAGCAAATAGGGTACAAAAAATTATGTATAATTAATTTTTGCCCCTAAAACCCTTGACATAGCGTGATTTTTGATTTACAATTATACAAAATTAATATTTTGTATAATTGAGGGGAGTTAATTTGATAAAATATGCTGTTTATGGTACATTCTCAGACAATAGTATTATTTAGAATGATGGCTGCATTGTTCTGAATAATAC
>VSOH01000029.1 GCA_009774735.1 Clostridiales bacterium | reverse complement strand
GCTGTAACCGGCTGGCATGACGGCTTTTATATTCTCACAACCATTCAGGGTATGAATCACTTTTATGATAATGCCAAATATAATGAGGTCCATCTGAACTGCGGCACTGAAATAACCGATGAGATTGATGAACAGATTACAGAGGCAATTCAGATTTATGCTGACAAATACGAAGGCTGGGCTCACTCATCATATGCCGAGGCAAAGGATCGGGAACAGCAGCAAATGGTTTTGACCGTGTCCCTTGTGGCACTTATGACAATCATTTTTGCAATCTGCGGCAGTATTGTCAATAACAGTCTTACCGCAAGAATAAGGGAAAATAAAAAGGCACTCGGCACACTACGTGCTTTTGGTGCCGACAGCAGTGAGCTCGTTAAGTCCTATATCAAGCAGCTGGTGTCTATGTTCTCCTGGGGCATGATTTCAGGCTTTGCAGCTTATATCATTATATATATAATCAATTCACCTTTACAGAAAAAATATATAACGGACAGAGAGTTCTTTATGAATTTTAATCCCTGGGTAACGATTATATTCTGCATTGTTCTGTTTGCTGTTTGCTCTTTGAATCTTTGGGTAAAAATAAGAGCAGAAATGAAAAACAGTATTATAGATAATATCAGAGAATTGTAAATAACGGAGGAACTATGAAAAAGTTTTTATCAAGTATAGTAATTGTGTTAATCTGCCTTTCCGTCAGCATAACTGCCTATGCTGACGCAGGAGATGGGGCTCCACCCGCTGAACCTGAAACCACAGTTGATGGATCACAGCCACGACTGATGGTCAGTTCCTATAAGCTTGACAGTGAATATATTACACCTGACAGTGATTCAACAATTGAAATTACCTTTAAAAATCATAGTGCAACAAAAGCAATTTCTAATATTAAACTGTCACTTACTGAAGAAAGCGGGGAAATTAAGCCGTCAGGCACAGGTACTGAGTATGTCAGCAGAATTTATGCCGGCAGTACCTATACATGGAAGATTAAATTAAAGGCTTCTAAAATTGCTGCAATCGGTGAGCACAGGATTAATGTCACTGCTGAGTATGAGGATAAGTATTATAATGCTTATTCTGCATCAGATACCCTGCTTGTTAATGTTTCACAGTCAGTTGGTCTTGATTATTCAGGTGTTATTCTGCCGAGAAAGGTTACACAGGAAAATACAGTAACCATGGATGTTAACCTTATGAATACAGGCAAGTGCATGGTTAGAAATTCAAAGCTTACTTTTGATATTGACGGGCTTGAAACAGGCAGTGTACTTTTCATCGGTGAAATTGCAGCGGGTGAAAGCAAAACAGGCAGTGCTAATTTTCGTGTAAGTACTGATAAGCTTGGTGAGGTTAAGGGTAAAGCAAGCCTTGCATATGAGGATGAGTTCGGTAATTCTTATTCCAAGGAAATTGATATTTCAACTGTCATTGAAGAAAAGCCGAAGAGCGAAGAGAAAAAAGATGAAGAGGAAACATTTAACACAAAGTTTCCGAAATGGTGGGCATTCCTCATTGCAGGTATTGCTTCGGGAGGTCTTGTTGGTTTTGCTGTTCCGACAATAATACATGCAAAAAAACAGCGCAAAGAGGATGAATTAAGACTGTAGTATAATTATATACATTTATAATATATATTTATGGACTGCGGTTGTTGTTAAAGACATAAACAGGTAATAAATTATCCATAAATGATGTGAAAAAATATTGTGCTTGTATGCATTTTGTACCTTAAAGTGTAAGAAAATCTATATATACGATGTTTATGAACAGGTTTTTTTAACAATGTTTACAGTTTGTTCATAAAATAATGGCGTTTCTGACAATTTTTTTGTTGAAATTTAATATCGTTAATGGTATACTACTTATAGACTTATAAGGGGGTAACTGCCTTGAGTAATGAAGAGAAAAAAGCTGCAAAGCTTGCTAAAAAGGAAGCTAAGGCTGAAAAGAAAGAAGCAAAGGCTGAAAAGTCTTTGGCAAAGGCAAAGGCTAAGGCGGACAAAAAGCACGCTAAAGCATATCAGAAGTTTGTAAAGGATACTGAGAAGAAAAATAAGAAATCTCAGGAAAAGGCTTCTAAAAATGGCAGGGACTTTGTTCCTGTAGCAATTCCTGCTATTGATGACTTCCAGACAAAGGGAGAAATCAAGGCTGAAAAGTCAATGGAAAAGGCATACGCTGTGTATGTTAAAAAGGTTGGCAAGAAGAATGCTAAGACGGAGAAAAAGTGTGCCAAGAAGGGTAAACCTTACGTTCCCGTTGCTGTTCCTACATACGAGGAGTTCTGCAACAGCTCTGCTGCAGAGAATAAGGGCGGAAAAATCTTTTTAATGATAATCCTTATTCTGTTAATTTGGTTATTGGTTTACTTTATGGTTATGTACAGTCAGTATGTTTACAATCCTCAGGGTGAGCCTACAACAGAAACCACAACATCAGAAGGAACACCTCAGGAGTATGAACCTTATTCAAATATCCATGAGATTACAACTACACCTGATTACAGCATTGCTGATGCTAAGCTTTATCTTAAGCAGACACTCAGTGACAACTGGAATCAGCTTGGTTATGACAGTGATCCGTCAAGCAATGCGATTTCTTATAATAACAGAATCGTTAAGGTTAACGGCGCAGACTGTTATATGTTCACTGCAAGCGGTAAAACATTTGCAGTTGCAGTTAAGCTTTCGGCTTGTTATTATGCTCATAATGGTGAATACACACCAATTACATTCAACAATACAGATATGTTGTTTAATTAAAAGATTAAAGCTCCTCGTAAGAGGAGCTTTTTTTATGGTTTTTATTGTATTAAAAACGCACCTCTGTAATAACAGAGATGCGTTTACTTTTTTCTATTCGGATGATTTATAGAATAATACTTTGCAGTAATTTAGTATTTCTTAGTTTTTCAGACTATGCAATGGTGCGGGGATTTTTCCGCCGCGGTTAATGAACTGAGCAGGGGATTTGTCGTTGATCTTCATAACAGGTCCGCTGCCGAGCAAACCGCCGAATTCAAGCTCATCACCGATTGTTTTTCCGATAGCAGGAATAACTCTTACTGCAGTTGTTTTTCCGTTAACCATTCCAATTGCTGCCTCATCCGCAATAAGTCCGCTGATAACCTCAGCGGTTGTATCACCGGGTACAACTATCATATCAAGACCAACTGAGCAAACTGCGGTCATTGCTTCTAATTTTTCAATAGTAAGTGATTCGGCTCTTACTGCATCAATCATACCGGCATCCTCGCTTATAGGAATAAATGCACCTGAAAGACCGCCGACACTTGATGATGCCATAACGCCGCCTTTTTTAACAGCGTCATTTAGCATTGCAAGGCAGGCTGTTGTTCCGCACGCACCGCATTGCTCAAGACCGATTGCCTCTAAAATATGTGCAACAGAGTCACCAACAGCAGGCGTTGGTGCAAGTGAAAGGTCAACAATTCCAAAAGGAACACCGAGTCTTCTTGATGCTTCAACACCAACAAGCTGACCCATTCTTGTTACTTTGAAAGCGGTTTTCTTAATAAGCTCTGCAATTTCATTAATTGAATAATCAGGATATTTGGATACAGCACTTCTTACAACACCGGGTCCTGATACACCAACATTGATTACACAGTCAGGCTCGGAAACACCATGGAAAGCACCTGCCATAAACGGATTATCCTCAGGAGCGTTGCAAAATACTACCAGCTTACCGGGGGCAATACAGTTATTGTCTTTAGTAAGCTCAGCAGCTTCCTTTATTTTCTGACCCATGATTTTAACAGCATCCATGTTGATGCCTGCTTTTGTTGAACCGACGTTAACCGAGGAACAGATATGCTCTGTTTCAGCCAAAGCCTGCGGGATTGAGTTAATAAGCTCTAAATCACCTGCAGCAAAGCCTTTTTGTACCAAAGCACTGTAACCGCCGATAAAGTTAACACCAATGGTTCTTGCGGCTTTCTCAAGGGTAAGTGCATATTTAACAGGGTCACCGCCGCTGATTCCTGCCATTATTGCAATAGGTGTAACGCTTACACGCTTGTTGATAATCGGAATGCCATATTCCTTTTCAATCTGTTCACCTGTTTCCACAAGCTTTTCAGCCTTGGTGCAGATTTTGTTGTAAATTTTATCACAGGCCTTGTCAATATTTGTATCTGCACAGTCAAGCAGTGATATACCCATTGTCGTTGTGCGGATGTCAAGACATTCATCCTGTATCATTCTTATGGTTTCTAAAATATCATATGTATCTATCAAGGATTATACCTCCTATATTCTGTGCATTGAGTTGAAAATATCCTCGTGCATAACGTGAATTGACAAACTGTTTTCTTCACCGTATTTTGTCAGCTCGTCTGAAAAGGTTGCAAGCTCAACAGTGCTTGATGATATGTCTGCCATCATAATCATACAGAACATATCTTCCATAATAGTCTGTGAAACCTCTGTAATATTAATGCCGTATTTGGCACAAACACCTGAAACCTTTGCAAGGATTCCGACTGTGTCCTTGCCGACTACTGTAATAACTGCTCTCATAGTCTTTTACCTCCGATTGGTTTAATTGATAAAATTATAACAGAGAAATAAACTTTTTTCAATAAAGCTAAGAAATATATTTAAATTTTTTTAATTATGTGCTAAAATACAATCTGATAAATATTAAATACGGCAGGTGTTTATGGAATATTATAATATTTATGATATGCACACGCACAGCCTGCACAGCTTTGATGGTCATGATAGCTGTGAAGCCTTATGCAAATCTGCACTTGGGCAGGGTGCCGGAGGAATTGCTGTTACCGACCATTGTGATATCGACGGAAAAGATATAGATATTGATGTGCTGTGTACAGCTCAGTTGCGTGATTTAAAAAAGTGTATCAATACTTTTTCACCAAAGCTTGAAGTGCTGAGAGGCATTGAAATCGGTCAGGGAATTTACAGGAAAAAAGAAACAGAATATATATTAAAGAAATATTCTTATGATTTTGTTCTCGGCTCTCTCCATAATCTTGAAAATATGGAGGATTTCTATTTCCTTGATTATAAGAAATTTGATGTTTATGAGCTGCTTAACAGATATTTTGAGGGTCTGTTGGAGTTGAGTGAATGGGGTGCTTTTGATTCGCTTGCACATTTAACATATCCGCTGAGATATATTATAGCAAGGGATAAGATAGACGTTGATTTGTCACAGTTTAATGATATAATTGATGGTATATTTGAGCAGCTTATCAAAAATGATAAAGCACTGGAAATTAATACATCAGGTCTTTTTATGGATATGAAGGATACATTGCCGAACATAAGCTATGTTAAAAGATTTAAAGCTCTTGGCGGTAAATATATTACTGTTGGCAGTGACTCTCATTATGCTGATAAGGTGCTCAGGGGTATTCATACAGGCTATAGTCTTGTACGGGCGGCAGGCTTTGACAGTGTAACGATTTTTAGGGAACATAATCCGATACAAATTAAAATTTAATGAGGTGTTTGAATGGACAAGCTTTTAGAACTTATTGAAAAAAATCCAAGATTAACAAATGCTGAAATGGCGGTAATGCTTGGTGTCAGCGAAGAATCTGTCAATGAAAAAATAAAAGAGTTTGAGCAGTGCGGCGTGATTAAGGGCTATCGTGCTATAATTGATAAGGATAAAACCGAGGCACAGACCGTTACTGCCCTTATTGAAATTAAAGTGCAGCCTAAGTCAAATCATGGGTTTGACGATATTGCAAAGCGAATTGCCCGTCTTGACGAGGTTGAAAGCGTTTATCTTATGAGCGGTGGATTTGATCTTGCATGTACTGTAACTGACAAATCATTTCAGGAGGTTGCAATGTTTGTTGCAAAGCGTCTTTCACCAATGGATGATGTTATGTCAACAGCAACCCATTTTATTCTGAAAAAGTTTAAAGAGCAGGGCTTGCCTTTTGCCGAAAAACATAAAGATGATAGGGGGAACATTTCCTTTTGATTAATTACAGCGAATTCTTAAATAAAAAAGTAGTTGACGTTAAGCCAAGCGGAATAAGGAAATTTTTCTCTATTGCAGAAGAGATGGATGATGTTATTTCTCTTGGTGTGGGTGAGCCTGATTTTATGACTCCCTGGCATATACGTCAGACAGGTATAAAATATCTTGAAAAGGGTGCAACAAGATATACTGCTAACGCAGGTCTTCTTGAACTCAGAAAAGAGATAACTAATTTCTTTTCAAGAAAATATAAGGTTGAGTATGATTATAAAAGTGAGGTTATGGTAACAGTCGGCGGTTCAGAGGGTATTGATATGTGTATCCGTTCATTGATTTCTGACGGTGACGAGGTGCTTGTCGTAGAGCCGTCGTTTGTTTGCTATCGGCCTATTGTTGAAACCTGCGGCGGTGTCGCAGTTTCACTTGTTACAAGAGATGAAAATAATTTCAAATTAACTGCTGAGGATTTGGAGGCGGCAATTACTGACAAAACGAAGCTTTTGATTCTGCCTTATCCTAATAACCCCACAGGTGCAGTTATGCGTAAGGATGACCTTGTGGCAATTGCAAGAGTAATAAAAAATCATAATCTTCTTGTTTTGTCTGATGAGATTTATGCAGAGCTTACCTATGGTGATCAGAATCATATATCCATTGCTTCAATATCAGGTATGAAGGAACGCACAATTGTTATCAATGGTTTTTCAAAAACCTATTCAATGACAGGCTGGCGTCTGGGATATGCTGTGGGTCCCAAGCCGATTATTGAGCAGATGACAAAGCTTCACCAGTTTGCCATAATGTCTGCTCCTACTAACTCACAGTGGGCAGCAATTGATGCGTTGAAAAATGGTGACGAGGATATTGAGCGAATGATTGCGGATTATGATATGCGCAGACGCTTTACAGTCAATGCTTTCAGAGAAATAGGGCTTGATTGCTTTGAACCTGAGGGTGCATTCTATGTTTTTCCTTGCATTAAGTCAACCGGCTTAGGTTCAGAAGAATTCTGCGAAAAGCTCATTATGTCCAAAAAGGTTGCGGTTGTTCCGGGCAATGCCTTCGGCGACTGTGGCGAGGGCTTTATACGTGTATCATATTGCTATTCGATTGAAAATATCAAGGAAGCTATCAGTCGAATCGGCGAGTTTATAAAAGAAATTGGAGCAGACAATGGAAATTAAGGTTAAAGCATATGCAAAAATAAATCTGATGCTTGATATCATTTATAAAAGAACTGACGGCTATCATGACCTTTTTATGATAATGCAGAGTATTGGAATTTATGATACAGTAACAGTCCGTGAAACCAAATCAAAAAAGATAACCATTACCTGCAATATTGATGATATACCTCTTGACGAACATAATATTGCATATAAGGCAGCGGCTGAGTTTTTCAGCAGTACAAAGATAAAAAATAAGGGAATCAATATTGATATTGTTAAAAGAATACCTCACGCTGCAGGAATGGCAGGAGGCAGTGCTGACGGAGCAGGTGTTCTTGTTGCTTTGAATGAATTAACAGGTGCAGGCTTGACTGAAGATGAGTTATGTGCTATCGGCGTCAAAATCGGTGCTGATGTTCCGTTCTGTATTAAAGGGGGATCATTGCTTGCTCAAGGCATAGGTGATGTGCTTAATAAAGTCAAGCCGCTCAGAAAGTGCTATATTGTTATAGCCAAGCCTGACTGCTCTGTGAATACTGCTTATGCATATAAGCAGTTTGATGAGTTCGGAAAGGAGCATACACCGGATAAGCTTGGTATGCTTTATGCAATGCAGAGCAGGGATTTAAATGAAATTTGTTCCAAGATGGAAAATGTTTTCGAGCAGTTTATAGCTGTTGATAATAAGGTTGAGATTAAAGAGGTTATGCGAAATAACGGATCTCTCGGTGTTTGTATGAGCGGCAGCGGTCCTACTGTATTCGGTATATTTGATGATAAAGAAAAGGCTGCAAAATGTGCCCTTGAACTTAAACCGCTTGCAAAGGATATTTCAGTAACTCAGCCTGTATCAAAGGGCTGCAGAATTGTGAAGTGATATTATGATGTATAATAATGAAAACTTTATAAAAGAATTTAAAGATTTAATATTAAAACTTAATCCCGTTAAAATACTTTTTGTGTGCAGTATGGACTATGACCGTTATGGTTACAGAAAAGCACTTGATGAGCTTAATGTGCAGTCTGTAGTTTTTACCGGATTTGAGCCTTGTCCTGAGGTGTCATCTGTTCAAAACGGTGTAAAGATTTTTACACAGAACGACTGTGATTTGATTGTTGCAGTCGGCGGCGGAAGTGCGATTGACGTTGCAAAGGCAATTAAGCTTTTTTCTGAAAGTGATGTTGAAATTCTTGCTGTTCCTACAACTGCAGGAACAGGTGCAGAGGTTACACGTTTTTCGGTTCTTTATAGTAACGGTGACAAGGATTCTGTAAGAAGCTGGGATATTATCCCTGAATATCAGATTTTTGATTATACCACACTTGAAAGCCTGCCTTATATTCAAAGGGTTGTAACAGGTCTTGATGCCTTCACGCACGCCGTTGAAGCCTATTGGTCTAAGGATGCAACTGATGAAAGCCGTGCGTATTCCGCAGATGCACTCCGGCTTTTTAATGATAATTTTGATCAGTATTTAGCTGATGATAAGCGTTCCTATGAGCCTATGATGAAATGCAGTGAGCTTGCGGGCAGAGCAATAAATATTGCTCAGACTACTGCCTGTCACGCTTTCAGCTATAAGCTTCATAAGCTGAAAGGCTTTTATCACGGACAGGCTGTAGCTGTTTGTCTTGTATATATATGGAAATATATGCTTGAGCAGAACAGCGATGATGTTGCGCTTGAAATGCTCCTTGCTGAAACTGAAATTGTTTCAGGATATACGCCTGAAAAGTTAGAGGAGCTTTTGTTTAAACTTTGCTTGCTTGATGATTTAACAATGACTGCTGAGCAGTTCGATGAAACTGTTAACGGTGTCAATGTCAATCGTCTTTTAAATCATCCTGTTGCATTTACCGATGGTGATATAAAGAATATATATAAGTCTTTTATTAAAGTAATACAGTAAGAATCAAGGGATACCCTACATAAATAAAATTTAGGGTGTCCCGATTTTTATTTTTTATCAACACACGATTTACACATAGATATTATATATTGATGTTGAAAGGAAGTGGTGAATATGTTTTCCATCTTATTTGCGGAGGATGATGACCAGCTCAGAAAAACAATAGTTGATTATCTGCGTGCAAAGGGGATTAAGGTTCTGCCTGCAAGAAACGGCAGTGAAGCAGTCGACAGCTTTTATGACAATGACCCTGATCTGATTGTTCTTGATGTTATGATGCCGATTATGAATGGTATGGAGGTTTGCAGAATTATCAGAAGGCGTAATAAAACTGTGCCTATTTTGTTCTTAACTGCTATGTCGCAGGAGAGGGATTACCTTAATGGTTTTAAGTGTGGCTGTGATGACTATATTGTCAAGCCGTTTCCACTGTCGGTTTTATATGAAAAATGTATGAATCTGATAAAACGCTCAAAGAAAATTGACAGCGATAACAGTCTGACAGTGTCAGGAATCCGTCTGGATTTTAATACTTATAAGGCGTATGCAGATGATACAGAAATTCCTCTTTCCGGTAAGGACTTCAAGCTTCTTTGGTATCTGATGGAAAACAAAAATATTGTTCTGAACCGTGAGTTAATCCTTACTCACCTATGGGGCTATGATTTTGATGGTGACACAAGAGTAGTTGATACGCATATCAAAAATCTAAGAAAGGCTCTTGGTGAAAAATCTTCCCTTATCAGAACTGTTGTTAATATTGGTTATTCCTTTCAGGAGGTGTAATTATGAAAAAAACGATTAGACTGAATCTTATTGTATTAGCGGTAATACTTGTTTTTTATGCTGTTACCATGAGCGTTTCTTTTAATAATATTAAAGAAACTGTTGAAGCAGAATATCGAACAGTTGTATCCAATTTGAACTTTAATATTCTTCAGGCAGGTGCTTTGACTTATGATTCCGAGTCGGAAGAATATAGGGAGTGGAACTGTGTTGAGGAATTTTTGAACGATTATGAGTATAACATTGATTATCCTCACCGTGTAGTTGTTTACGACAGCAGCGGCAACGAGGTTGGCCGTACCGGCACAATGATTGAATTTTCGTCAGACTCTTATCGCAATGAAAATATTACTCCTTATGTTAAATATTTCTGTAAACTTGATGATTATTTGACAGAAGAACAGAAAGAATTTATTGTATATCATGAGCGGTATGGCGGTTATATTAAACAATTTGCCTGTGTTTCAGACAGTAAGGATAATCTGCTTGTTACCCCTGTTTATCTTGAGTATGTTGACACAAAGGAAAACAAAGAATACAGATTAAATTTTACGGACGAAACACCAAATGTAATTGTTAATTATAATTTCAGGCTGAATGTTATTGATGACCTTAATAAGGATTATGCGTTTATTGATAAGCAAATTGAAGAGGGTATACCACAGGCATATCTTAATGAGAATGATGCTGATAGTGGCGATATAGGATTTGCGAGCTATAGCAGATGTGATGACCTCCGTATCGGCTCAGAGGTTTATTCGGTGTTGTCAGTATCCTATATTGATTCTGACAGCTATACTTTAAATGATTTTAGGTTTAAAAATAACTTAAATAACATAACTTTGTTATATATAGCTGTTACTGCGATTATATTAGCGGTGCTGAATGTTTATGTTAAACGCAACAGGCTTAACAAGGCAAAATATGTTTTTACGAATGCTGCGGCACATGAGCTTAAAACGCCGCTTGCTGTTATTGAAAATAAATGTGAGTTTATTCTTGAGGGTGTGGATGAAAGCAAAACTTTTGAATATGTTAATCAGACCTATAAAGAAGCCCTGAAGATGAATAGCCTGTTGAACAATCTTTTGCGTTATAATAAGCTGACAACACAAAGCAAGGTTGAGAAATCAAATAATAATCTGACATTGCTTATTGAGAATGAAATTGAAAATTACAGGAGTGCTGCCGAGGTTAAGAATATTGCATTTGATGTTGATTTGGTTAACGCAAGCATTAACTGTAATGCTGAACTTATCTCTCTTGCTATCGGAAATTTTTTATCTAACGCTGTTAAGTTTTCACCATCCGATACTACGGTTACCGTTAATCTTACAAAAGTAAAGGGTAAATATAAGTTTTGTGTAATCAATCTTTTTGACGGCAAGCTTGATCATAAAATCTGGGATATGCTCTATATGACGGATGAATCAAGAAACGGCAAATCAACAGGTATGGGTCTTCCTATTTCAAAAGAAATTTTAGAGCTCCATAATTATAAATACGGCTTTAAAAACGAAAACGGAAGTGTGGAATTTTATTTTATTGCTAAATAAAACTTTTTGTTGTATAATGCCACTTGGGTGACAATATGGCAAGAGAATTAACATTTGCTCAAAATGTTGAGCGCAGTATTATTAAAACTTACAGAAAAGAAATCTGGAATCCTTTTGTGGAAGCCTGTCAGAATTATGAGCTCGTGCAGGAGGGTGACAGGATAGCAGTATGCATCAGCGGCGGCAAGGATTCTGTTTTGCTTGCAATGTGTATGAAGCATTTGAAAAGAATAAGCAAAACTGATTTTGAACTTGTGTTTCTTTGTATGGACCCGGGGTATAATGAAGCGAACAGAAAGCAGATAGAGAAGAATTGTTCATTGCTTGAAATACCTGTTACAGTTTTTGAGTCTGATATATTTGATATCACCGCTTCCGTGTCAGGCTCGCCCTGCTATCTTTGTGCCAGAATGCGAAGAGGACATCTTTATGCAAAGGCAAAGGCGCTTGGCTGCAATAAAATTGCTTTGGGTCACCATCTAAGCGATGTTATTGAAACTACATTAATGGGTATGTTTTACGGTTCACAGCTTCAGGCAATGCTGCCAAAGCTGAAAAGCACAAACTTTGCGGGGATGGAGCTTATCAGACCTCTTTACTGTGTTAATGAAAATGCTGTTATGAAATGGAGAGATTATAACAGTTTAACATTTATTCAGTGTGCCTGCCGTTTTGTTGATGAATACAGTAACAGTGCTGATGGTATCGGTGACTCGAAAAGACAGGAAATAAAGCATTTAATAGCTGATTTGAAAAAAATCAATCCTGATATTGAGCACAATATTTTTAAATCAATACATAATGTAAAGTTGGATACTTTTATATCCTATAAGCAAAAGGGAACAGAGCATAGCTTTTTAGAAGAATTCAGAGAGGATTAATGGTCCTCTCTGAATTTTTTTTGAAAACATCCTAAAAACCTATTGACAAAGTAGGTGATATGTAGTATAGTGTAGTCAATCTAAGAAACCTACTAATGAAGTAGGTGATAGGAGGCATTGATTAATGGTTAATCATACAGCAAAAATAATTATTAAAATTTATAGCGAACGAATGTACTTTCGATGTTGTAAATAAC
>VSOH01000289.1 GCA_009774735.1 Clostridiales bacterium | reverse complement strand
CCGTCATCATAAAAATCGAATGAGGAAAGACCCGGACTTTTCTGGCTTTGCCATTTGCCGACAATCTGGTTTTCACTTGAAGTGAAAACGGATTTTGCAGCATCAATGGGATTCTGTTTTGTTGAAACACAATAAACTCCGCCTGCAATAACAATAAGCAAAATTACTGCTACAACGATTGAAATGATTTTCTGTGTTTTGTTAAGTTTAGTGTTAGCCATTATTTTAATCCTTTCTCAGTAAGAATTTTATCAATTCTTGAAGCAGAGTCAAGCAATGAAGATACGGACATATCATGATTAAGAGTATCAATAAAATATGCGGTATATTTTGAAAGCTCAACACTTACATACCATTCTCTTGACAGCAGCTCAGGTGTCTGATAAACTCCGTTAGTTGTAAATACACGGTCAAAAATACCGTCGGCATATGCCTTGTCAAAAACATCAAGTCCGTTGCAGAACAAGCCGAAGGTTGTGCATACAAAAATTCTTCCTGCACCAAGTGACTTAAGCTTGCTTGCAACCTCAAGCATTGATTCACCGGATGAAATCATATCATCAACAATAATAATATCCTTACCTTCAACGGAATCTCCAAGGTACTGGTGCTCAACAATAGGATTTCTTCCGTTAACAATTTTTGTATAATCCCTTCTCTTGTAGAACATACCAAGGTTGACACCAAGCTGTGTAGCAAAATAGATACATCTCTGCATAGCACCCTCATCAGGTGAAATAATCATAAGATGGTCTTTATTTACTGAAAGATCGTCAACATTATTGACAAGTGCTTTTATCATCTGATATGTAGGCATTACATTTTCAAATGACTGGTCAGGGATTGAGTTCTGAACTCTCTGATCATGTGCATCAAATGTAATTATATTATCAACACCAAGGTCAACAAGCTCCTGCAAAGCCATTGCACAGTCAAGTGATTCTCTTGCACTTCTCTTATGCTGTCTGCCTTCATAGAGCATAGGCATAATTACAGAAACTCTTTTTGGCTTTGATGATAATGCGTGAATAACTCTTTTTAAATCTGCAAAATGGTCGTCAGGTGATTTCGGAACAGTCATTCCATACATATTATATGTGCAGCTATAGTTAAATACATCTGCAATAATATAAATATCATAACCACGGACACTTTCGTTGATAACACCCTTGCCTTCACCGCTTCCGAAACGTGGAATTGATACATTGATTTTATAGGTGTCACGCTGGTAACCATAGAATGCAATTGTTTCTGCATGCTCCTGTGCCTGTGTTTTTCTCCATTTAACAAGGTACTTATCAATTTTATCGGTTAATGCCTCACAGCCCGGCATACCGATTATACCAAGGGGACCGATTGGTATTGAATTGATGTTGATTGCTGTCTGTCTTGCCATATTATAATAGACTCCTCTCAAGTTTTACACGCATATTCTACAACAAATGACTTATATTGTAAATATATATTTTTTATTTGTTACTGATTTTTAACTGGAAAGTTTATCAACCTCTTTCTTTTTCAGTTTCGTATAAATCAGATATCCGCCTACTCCGGCAAATGCAGCAACGGAGATGATTATACCGTATTTTAAACCTCTCGGTGAATATCTGTATTCCACGGTATGCTCGCCTTGCTTAATGGAGGTGCCGAGCATAGAAGTACCTATTTTAAAGGTATCGGATTTTTCGCCATCAATATAAATGCTCCAACTTTCATCATAAGGGATTGATGAATACAAATAACTGTTCTCAGTTACGTTTATTTTTCCTGTTATTTTTGTGTCACTGTATGAAGTTATATCTATTGAATTATTTTTTAGCCTTTCATAGCCGGCAGTGAGAACATCCTCATCAACTGTATAAGCAAAGATATCAGCATAGCATTCCTCAACATCTGCTCCGCCGCAGTCAATTGACAGTTTAAGTTCTTCACCGACTTCGTAATATCCGCAGTCAAGAATGTAAGGCTCATCAATATTCTGTGTGTGAACCAAGCTTAGTGCTTGAAATATCAATCGAAGAAATATCGGGGGATTTTACATAAAGATATATATTTCCGTTTTTAACAGGTGTTATTGTTA
>VSOH01000288.1 GCA_009774735.1 Clostridiales bacterium | reverse complement strand
ATACAGAGCTTTGTTAACTATTCTTCTGTTGTTGAGGGATTTGAGGAGCGGAGCAGCTTTTTAACCTCATTGTCAGTAAGCTCTCGCCACTTGCCTGTCTGGAGCATACCGAGCTTAACAGGACCTATTGAAACACGCTTTAAACGTGCAACGTCAAGCTCGACTGCCTCACACATTTTTCTTATCTGGCGATTTCTGCCCTCTCTCAAAATAAATTCAAGAACTACCCTGCCTTCTTCCTCAGTGATGACATTAACATCACACGGAGCTGTTTTTCTGCCGTCGATTTCGATACCATTTCTAAGCTTTTCAAGTATCTCATCACTGACTGACGGACGAACAGTTACACGATAAACTTTAGCATAATTATGCTTTGGATGAGTCAGTGCATTGGCAAAGGAGCCATCATTGGTTAAAATGAGCAAGCCCTCACTGTCCTTATCAAGTCTGCCGACAGGATATATGCGTGCCTTACAGTCCACTAAATCCATAACAGTTTTTCTGCCCAGCTCATCACTGACAGTTGTTACATATCCACGCGGCTTATTCAGCATAATATAATACATTCTGTCAACCTTATTAATCTTTTTTCCTCTGACAGTCACTAAATCCTTTTTGGGATTGATTTTATCGCCTATATGGGCAACGTGACCATTAACCTTAACCTTGCCCATTTCAATAAGTTCTTCACTTTTTCTGCGAGAGGCAACACCGCATTCAGCCATAAATTTCTGAAGTCTGACTTCGTTCTTGTTTGGCATAATTCAAATCCTCGTCTGCCTTCAACGGCAGTCTTTCAATTAATTCATTATTTTTGTACACACAGGCAATACCGATGGTATCTCCTTTTTTTACAGGTGCATACACAAAGGGATGATGATACAGCTTAACCGTAACTTCACCCAAAGCATAGTATTCACCCTTATACTTACAATTCACGGTTTCGGCGTCGCTGCCGACAACAGGAATTTTAAGTTCAGCCTTTACTGTCTGTTTTGTATATTTTTTACCGCATTCGTTCATCAGCCTGATGTGGTCATTCCAGTCATCAGGTGCATTAAGAGTAACACAAATAAGCTTGTTACCATTACACTCTTTGGCAGAAACAAGGCATCTGCCTGCCTTGGAGGTATATCCTGTTTTAATGCCAAAAAAGTTCTCATCCATTGCAAGCAGCTTATTGTGATTATATACTGTCACTTTTTTATTGCTGATTGTTATATCGGCACTTTTCATTGCTGATATCTTTGCAAAGGCTTCATTTTTAACAGCATAAGCACCAAGCAGTGCCATATCATAGGCAGTAGAATGATGATCTCCGTCATCAAGTCCTGATGGTGTAACAAAAACAGTCGATTTCATACCAATTTCTTTCGCCTTGGCATTCATCATTTTTGCGAAGCCTTCAAGGTCTTGACCCAGGAAATACGCAACTGCATTAGCAGAATCATTGCCTGATGTCATCATCATACCGACAACCAAATCATTGAGTGTAATTTTATCATCAATATTAAGACCTAAGGCTGAACCTTCAGTATCAAGCATTTCTGCCGTAATAACAACAAGATTGTCAAGCATATTGCTTTCAATTGCCAGCAATGCCGTCATTATTTTTGTTGTTGATGCCATTGATCTGCACTCATATGCATTTTTTTCATACAAGATTGTTTTGGTATCAGCATCAAGCACAATAGCAGATGTTGCACTGTTATCAGCACCATAACAGTTGAACGGAATTAAAAATAAAAAGCATAAAACAAAAGCAAAACGTTTTAACAAAATAATCACCCACATAAAATATATGCAGGTGATTTGGCTTTATAATATAATAATTATTCTGCAGCTTCCTCAGCCTTTGATTCATCTGTTTTATCAGATTTCAAAAGCTCTGTAACTTTATCTACAAGCTCAGGAATCATAGCAATTGCACGATCAGCAGATGAAGTGTAATTGTTAATCTGCATCATTCTGCACTTGCCGTTTTCAATTACAATAAATGCAACAGGCTGAATTGTAATTCCGCCGCCGCCGCCACCGCCGAAAAGGTCAGCGTTTGACTTTGACGGAAGGTCGGTTCCGCC
>VSOH01000287.1 GCA_009774735.1 Clostridiales bacterium | reverse complement strand
AAATTTGGATTAGTGCTAATTTCAAAAATATAATCCAAAACATTATGAGTTTTACCGAATCCAGTTGGCATATCCAATAAAAATAATCCGTTATCTAAACTCTTATCTTCACAAAATTTTTTTATTATATTCTTCATATAATTACCTCGAAAACCGACATTATCTTATAATTATAGCATATCATATAAACATTTTGCTTTCAACTGCTTTTTGTTTTGTATAACCACTATATTGTAAAATCTTGATTGCATATTTTGTTGACTAATCGCCTAAAATACAGTATGATATAGGTGAATAAGATGCTTGTAGGTGATAAAATGAAAACATTTAATTATTCAAAATTGAAGAATTATGTGTGGGATAATGAGATTTTAAGTCTCGTTTCACAGATACATGAATACAAGGGAAAGCAAGAGTATTATATGGTTCAAAAGCCGGAAGCTCTTAATAAATTAGTTGAGATCGCTATTGTTCAAAGTACAGAAGCATCAAATGCGATTGAGGGCATTAGAACAACCAGCACAAGATTAAAGCAATTATGTGCAGAGAAAACGACTCCTAAAAATCGTGACGAAAGAGAGATACTTGGTTATCGTGATGTACTCAATACTATCCACGAAAATTATGAGTATATACCTTTAACTTCAAATTACATTCTCCAATTACACAGAGATTTGTATCAGTATTCTGAAAAAGGTATTGGAGGAGCTTATAAGGCAACACAAAACTATATTGCGGCAACAGACGTGAATGGTAATGAGTATGTGCTTTTTACACCACTTGCGCCATACGAAACCAAACCGGCAGTTAAGGCAATCTGCGAAGAGTTTAATCACATAATTGACACCCAAGAAATTGATCCATTAATTCTTATACCAATTTTCATTCACGACTTTTTGTGTATTCACCCATTCAGCGATGGCAACGGCAGAATGAGCAGATTACTTACAACCCTATTGTTGTATAAATCAGGCTATTTTGTAGGAAAGTATATTTCAATTGAAAGCAAAATTGCAAAGAATAAGGATTTATATTATGATGCGTTGTCAGAGTGTCAAATAGGTTGGTATGAAAACGCAGAGGATAACTCAAAGTTTATTAAATACATTCTTGGAATAATATTATCTGCTTATCGTGATTTAGATAAACGACTTGCACTAATAGATAAAAAGTTAACGCCGGCAGAAATGGTTGAAAAGGCTATCGAAACAAAGATTGGCAAATTCACAAAGTCTGATATTATGGAGCTGTGTCCATCAATCAGCAAAGCATCTGTCGAGAATGCCTTAAAAGCATTAGTTGAAAACGGAACAATCTCTCGTCACGGTGGAGGCAGGTCGACATTTTATAGTAGGAATTGATATAAAAAGTGTTGGAAAATCCAACGCTTTTTACTTGAAAATCTGTATTGCAGAAATTAGTACATTTGTATATTGTATATATTTATTTAGATTGTGTAATTATCAAATGTTGTTATTATCTGAGATTTATGATATATTAAAATATACATATTTTTTCAGCACTAATCCGGAGGAAACAATTATGGCAAAAAAAACACTTTCTCAGGCATTAAATCAATATAACGAAAGTTATGCAACATCAAGGCTTAATTCAGCTGAATTTGTTTTGTTTAAGGATAACTTGAAAAAATTTAATAACGAAATGATAAAAGCTATAAATAATGATGAAAATGAAGAGCATATAAAAAATATTATTAATAGCTTTTTAAAAAATGCTTTGTATATTGATAGTGAATATAAAATTAACACAAGAGATAATATAGATAGCACTATTATCCGTAATGACAAACTATATGTAATGATTGAAACCAAAAAGCCGAGTAATAAAAACGAAATGCTTAGGATTGACGATATAAATCGTAAGGCTTTACATGAACTAATATTATACTACCTTGATGAAAGTAGATTAACAAATATAGACAAGATAAAAAGAAACAACGATTGTGAAGTTAGAAGTCTTATTGCAACAAATGGAATTGAGTGGTTTGTTTTTAACGCAAATGATATTGAAAAAATATGCGATGGATATTTAGAACGGCAATATTATAAATATAGAAATAACCAGTTGGT
>VSOH01000286.1 GCA_009774735.1 Clostridiales bacterium | reverse complement strand
GCCATAGGATGTCAGAACATAGTCTGAAATGAAAATCGGAATTTCAGTATCATTAACAGGATTGATACCCATAACGCCCTCAAGCTTAACACCTGTTTTTTCCTTATTAAGCTCTGTACGTTCAAAATCACTCTTGCGTGCAGCCTCCTGCTGATATGCACGAACTGCATCAAGGTTTGTAAGCTTATCAGCCCATTTTTCAATCAGTGGGTGCTCAGGTGAAATAACCATATATGTAGCACCAAAGAGGGTGTCAGGGCGTGTTGTATAAACAGTAAGTGTGTCGCCAAGTGTAGTTCCGAAATCAACCTCAGCACCTGTTGAGCGGCCAATCCAGTTCTTTTGCTGAACCTTAACTCGGTCAATGAACTCAAGGTCATCAAGGTCGTTTACAAGACGGTCAGCATACTCTGTAATTTTGAGCATCCACTGGCTCTGATTTTTTCTGATAACCTCACTGCCGCAGCGCTCACAAACACCGTTAACAACCTCTTCATTCGCAAGCACGCATTTACAGGAGGTACACCAGTTAACAGCCATTTCTTTTTTATAAGCAAGACCTTTTTTGAATAACTGAAGAAAAATCCACTGTGTCCATTTATAATAGCTCGGGTCAGTGGTATTCACCTCACGTGTCCAGTCAAAGGAAAAGCCCAGAGCCTGAAGCTGTGACTTGAAATGAGCTACATTGTTTTTTGTAACCTCTTCAGGATGAATATGATTTTTGATAGCAAAGTTTTCTGTAGGCAGACCGAATGCATCCCAGCCCATAGGATAAAGAACATTGTAACCCTGTAATCTCTTTTTACGTGCAACAATATCAAGAGCTGTGTATGAGCGTGGATGACCTACGTGAAGTCCCTGACCTGATGGGTAAGGAAATTCAACAAGACAATAAAACTTTGGCAGTGTATAATCCTGCTTTGCGGCAAATGTATTTTGTGTATACCATACATTCTGCCACTTTGTTTCAATTTTTTTAAAATTGTAATCCATAGTATATTAATCCTCCAAATAATTTGCAATATCTATTTTCTGTCCATCCTCCCAAAGGCGTTCAAGCTGATAAAAATCACGCTGGTCCTTGTAGAAAATGTGAATAACAACAGAGCCATAGTCAAGACAGACCCATGGTGTTTTTTCGCCCTCAATATGGTGTGGCTGAACGCCTTCCAATGAAAGCTTATATTCAACCTCCTCAGCAAGAGCCTTAACCTGAGTCGAGCTGGTACCTGTGGCAATAACAAAGTAATCGGCAAGGATTGTTAAATCGGTTATGCCGATAACCTCAATATTTTCACCCTTTTTGCTGTCAATTGCCTTAACGGCGGTTTTTACAATATCTTTAATTTCCATATTTCACTATCCTTTATTAACTTTATACTTACCGCCAAAATAAGCGGATAATAACCAATTATAAGCATTCACCGTATCACTGTGGAGTGGATTACCCTTTTTAACCACGGATTTAATGGTATATCTTGTGGCATACATTAAACCATATTCCTTACCACGCTCTGCTTCGGCTCTGATATTATCAATATCGTCATAATCCCTGTCGGCTGAAATAAAATCGGCTAAATAAACGATTTCATCCATAAGTGACATATTCGCTCTTCCTGTGGTATGGTAACGGATTGCATTCAGTATTTCCTCATCCTCAATACCAAGGATGACCTTAGCATATGCTGCACCTGAAATCTGATGATAAAACTTTTTAGAATTTCTTTCAAACTCGGTAATAGTCATACCTGCTTTTTCAATAATTTCAAGCTGCTCATCCAAATCAGCTTCCTTGCAGATATCGTGCAGAATTCCTGCAACCTCTGCCTTTTCCTCGTCAGCACCATATTTCTTTGCCAGTTCCTTGGCACATTCGGCAACACAAAGTGAATGATAAAATCTGTAATCACTCAGTCTTTCTTTTATTATATTTTTGTATTCATTAATATTATACACGGTATAGTCCTTTTTCTGAAATATAATCAAATACTTTTTTTGGCAGCAGCTTTGAAACATCACTGCCGTTTTTTATTTTATCCCTGATTTCACTTGAGCTTACTCTCAGCAACGCACGGCCTGTCATATAAAAGCGGGCTTGAATACCAAC
>VSOH01000285.1 GCA_009774735.1 Clostridiales bacterium | reverse complement strand
ATTTTAAAGTGTGTGTTATATTTATAAAATATAGGAGTGATAAGCTTGGATAAATTCAATGTGATTTTTACAGGCGGAATAAGATATATTCTGCCGATATTTGCTGTTATTATTATAGCCACCTGTGTTATATCGCTGTTCAGAAACAGACCGAGGCTTCATAAGCTTGCACAGCTTGTTAATGAAAATGACAGTTCTGTTATTGATATTGACAGATGGGAAACCTCAATAGGCAAGAGTAAGTCGAATGATATTGTTCTGCCGCAGGAGGATATTTCACGCTTTCACGCTGTTATTGCAAAAAAGCAGAAGGAGTGGGTTATAACTGACACCTTTTCAAAAACAGGTGTGCTTGTTAATGATGAAAGGGTTGAAGGTCAGGCTGTTATTGAGGATGGAGATATTATTACAATCGGTACAATACCGCTTAAGTTTTTATGTGCCGAGGCACTTTCAGATGAACTAAAAACACAAATCAGAAATGAGGCTGCACAAATGAATAATCAGGTTAACAGAAATATTGCATATGCGGTTTTGGTTGATGCTAAAACACGCAGACCGATTTATTTAAGAAAAAAGGATGTTTTAATCGGCAGAGGTGATGAGTCTGATATACAGATTAATCTTGATACTGTAAGCGGACGTCACGCACGCATTCATCTTACAAGCCGTGGCTGGGCATTGTCCGATTTGAACAGCCATAACGGCACAAAGCTGAATGGCAGGTATATTACTGAGCCGCAGCTTATTTTTGATATGGATATGATAACCTTTGGTGACAGGGTGTTCATTTTCTATGAACAGTAAAAAGCAAGGAGTGAAAATTATGGCTAATACGGCAAAAAAAGCTAAAAAAATGCCACATATAAAGCCGATTAATAATTTTGCAATGCTTTTTGTGCTGACGGTTTTTCAGCTTATAACAGGCTACAGTGCAGCAACGGAAGGTGAGGAGCTTGCGGTTATGGTTATTTTGTCGGCAGAAATACTTATTGCGGTTGAGGGGGTTTATGTTTCGGTATTCTATTTTGTACTGCACAGAAGAAATTTTGAGCTTGAGCTTATTGCATTTTTTTTGACGGGTGTGGGTCTGACAGCAATCGGCTCTGTTGCACCAAATGCTTGCTTTAAGCAGCTTCTTATTTCTGTTTGCGGAATTATCGGCTTTATAGTTTTAGTGTTTATACTCGGCAATATTGAGCTTTGCATGAAATTAAGACTGCCTGTTGCAATCGGTGCTTTGGTTCTTCTTTTGCTTAATCTTATCATAGGTAAGGTTAACCATGGTGCACAGAACTGGATTGAAATCGGCGGTGTTACAATTCAGCCGTCCGAATTTGTTAAGGTTGCATTTATTTTTGTTGGTGCGGCAACTCTTGAAAAGATACAGACATCAAAAAATATTATTAAATTCATTGCATTTTCAATTGCCTGTGTAGGAACACTTATATTAATACGGGATTTCGGCACAGCACTTATTTTCTTTGTGACATTCCTGATTATTGCTTTTATGAATTCAGGTGATTTTAAAACAGTAGGACTTGCCGTATCTGCGGCAGGTCTTGGCGGTGCAATTGTCATTAAGTATAAAAGCTATGTAACAAACCGTTTTGCATCATACAGGCATATATGGGATAATAATGACATAATCTACGGCAACGGCTATCAGCAGACGCATGTGCTTACAGGTATTGCATCTGGCGGACTGCTTGGTTTGGGTATCGGTAACGGTAATGTAAGACGTTATCTGCAGGCATATTTAACAATAACCGATGATATTTTCGGTCTTATATGTGAAGAATGGGGCTTTCTTTTCGGTATTATTTTAATTCTGTCTTTTGTTGCAATTGCAGTTTCAGCTCTTGTTAATTCCATTGCGGCAAGGTCAACCTTTTATTCAATCTGTGCCGTTGCAGGTGCAGGGATGCTTTTGTTTCAGACCGCACTCAATGTTTTCGGAATAACAGATGTGCTTCCGCTTACAGGAGTTACGCTGCCCTGTATCAGTCAGGGCGGCAGCTCGATGATTAGCTGATGGGCAGTGCTTGCGTTCATTAAGGCATCCGATATACGCACCTATAGCTATCTCGGCGGTATTAAAGGAGGTACGA
>VSOH01000284.1 GCA_009774735.1 Clostridiales bacterium | reverse complement strand
GCCTTACCCTGTTCAAGAGCAATACCTGCGACCTTTGAATCCTGTTCAGTAAAGCCCTCAACAGCATCAATCATTATGACACAGACATTTGCTCGCTCAACAGCCATTCTCGCTCTGATAATACTGTATTTTTCAATTGCATCATTAACCTTGCTTTTACGTCTTAAGCCTGCAGTATCAATAAAATTAAATTTACCATACTGATTTTCGATGAATGTATCAGTAGTATCTCGTGTGGTTCCTGCAATATCAGAAACAATTGCACGATTCTCACCGCTGATTTTATTAATAAGCGATGACTTGCCGACATTCGGCTTACCGATAACAGCAACATTAATTATTTCATCATCTTCCTCATCATCACTGACTTCAGGGAAATATTTGCAAACCTCGTCAAGCATATCTCCGGTTCCGTGACCGTGGGCAGCAGAAACTGCAAACGGGTCACCAAGACCAAGATTATAAAACTCATAAAAATCAGGATCCGGCTCGCCGATACTGTCACACTTATTAACACACAAAACTATTGGCTTGCCGCTTTTTTGGAGCATTGCAGCAACTTCATAGTCACTGGCAACAACACCGTCACGAACATTTGTAACAAAAATTATTACATCTGCAGTTTCAATAGCTATTTCAGCCTGTGTACGCATCTGACTTAAAATGATATCACCGCTGTCAGGCTCAATACCGCCTGTATCAACAAGAAGAAATTTATGACTGAGCCACTCACAATCACCGTAAATTCTGTCACGGGTTACACCCGGTGTATCATCAACAATCGAAAGCCTTGTTCCTATTAACTTGTTAAAAAGAGTCGACTTGCCTACATTAGGTCTGCCGACTACCGCAACAACAGGTTTTGCCATAGTTAATATACCTCATATTATAATTATTCCTATCAAAAGCATAAGAACAAATTAATAAATCCCAGTGGATACAACAAGTATGCACCGGGATTTTTAACCGTGATCCGGGCGCAAAGAAAGATTCACTCTCTCGGTATAGCACGCCCCAATTTCACACAGAAAGTTATAAGTAAATTATGCTTCTTCCTTAGCAATAACTTCTCTGCCGCCATAGTAGCCACAGTTGCCGCAAACCTTATGAGATACAGCATATCCGCCGCAGTTAGGGCATTTTACAAGTGTAGGAGCATCCATCTTCCAAACGCTTGATCTTCTCTTATTCTTTCTTGCCTTTGATGTTTTTCTTGCTGGTACTGCCATTTTAATAGCCTCCTTTATTATAATAAAGCATTTATTCATTATCAAGCAATTGCAGCAGTGCCGCCATTCTGGGGTCGACATCATCCTTGCAATCACATTTATTGACATTTAGATTTGTTCCGCATTTCGGGCAAAGCCCCTTGCAATCATCGCTGCACAGTATCTTTGAAGGGAGTGATAACGAAACCTCTTCATTCACCAGTTCATCCAAATCAAGAAGCTGATTGTCAACTACAATATAATCATCGTCATTATCAATATTCTGCAGTTCTTCAACGATAATTTTATTAATTGTAATTGTAAAATCTTTTTCTATTTCCTCAGCACATCTGTCACAGACACCGCAAAATCTAAATTCGATTTTAAGGTCAAGGTAAAGCACATCTGCCTTTGAATAAAGTCTGCCACTAATACTTACAGGCTCTTTAACAGGACTATAAGAACTGTAAATTAAATTACTAAGGTCAAGCGTGTAGTCGACAGACAGGCTGTCCTGCTCACCATTCAGCAAATTAATAAGGTTAATTTTCACAAAATCACCTCGCACAAGACACTTTTACGTGTACCTTAGTATTATATATATAAGGGGGCACTTTGTCAATAGTTAATTTTAAAATAAATTATTTGAAATCAGCATCATATCCGGCAGTGATATTTTGGGAATATAAAGAATCTGTAAATCAAAAAAATAAAGCCTTCAAAAATGAAGGCTTTTAACAAATAAAATAATTATTAGTCAATAAACTTAACTGCTGTGCCGGTTGCAACAATCTCAGCAGAACCCTGCATAATAGCAGAACTTGAATATCTTACATTAACAATAGCGTCTGCACCAATTGACTCAGCAGCCTGAATCATACGCTGTGTTGCAATGTCACGAGCCTCTGAAAG
>VSOH01000283.1 GCA_009774735.1 Clostridiales bacterium | reverse complement strand
TCATAAATTTTTCTGATTTATCCATAAAAAACCACATAAAAAAACAGAGATTTCAATAACGAAATCTCTGTTTAACAAATTTTTAAATTATATTTTATACTATTCAAACACAATTTTAACCGGATTTTTCTTATTGAATTTTTCAAGCTCATCGGCAAGCTGCTTAAGCTCGTCAGCATTAATCTGCTCTTTTTCCTCGGGATAATCCCAGCGTTCAAAAGGATTTTTGCGGGTACAAAGCATTTTTCCGTCACTGAGAATCCATGGGAAAGCAAGAATTTTACGCTTATTTTTTACATAATACAAAATCCCGGTACTGCCCTTTGACACATTTTTGAAATAAGCAAGACCCTTAGCCTCTTTCATCAGTATTCTGATTTGCTGATCAGGCGGAAGATTTCTGAAGGAACGGCGGTTTATCAATGGAAAGATAACAACACCAAGAATAATTAAAACAACAACTATAATTATAATATTCTGTACAGTCATTATTCCACCCCTATTGTAATAATCTCAAAAGGCTTATATTCAATAATATCTGTTTCGCCCTCAACCTCTTCCAGCATATTGAGAAGCTTAACCTTTTTATCAAGCTTAATTCTGCCGCGCTTGCCGTCCTGCTCGCTAAGTCGGATAATCGTCATATCGCTGTCCTCTGCCTTTTTCATTGCCTGAAGATAAAGCGGTGCAAAGATATTACCGTTATATTCAACATCTGCTTTTACAAGCGGTACATTATACTGAAATGCAATATTATTAATACCGGCCTTAACAGCATCCTCGCTGTGAGGCATAATCATATAGCAGAAATTGTGCATACCCATATCGCTTGTAACATCAGGTCTGATGGTGGCACGAAGAAGTGAAAGTGACATAACATTATTGTCAAATCCGATACCATATTTACCATCATTGATGATCGCTATACCGCCGTCGGTTTCTGCCAAGTCTGCCCATTTGTGATGACAGGTTTCAAACCTTGCCTGCTGCCAGGTTGTATTTTTGTGTGTATCACGCTCAATAAAGCCTGCAGTGGTATCACAAAGTGCCTTTCTTGTTAAAACATTGCAACCGAACTCAGCCTTTGCAAGCCTATGCTTTTCGTTCCAGTTGACAATATTCTCAACCTCAATTCCCCTGCTTCTTCTGAACAAACGGATAAGCATTGTCCATGTTGATTTTTCAGTTGAAAGAATTGCTTTAAAGGTTGCACTCTCGCCATCCTGCTCACAGAGGGCAAGAGGCTCGGTCACCTTAATTTCAATCTGCTTATCCTTATAGTTAGGGAGAATATCCCAGGCATCATAGTTACCCGGGTTATCGGTATAAATTTTCAGCTTATTGAAATCACCGTCAGTCCACTCCCTTTCAAGCTCCTTATCAAAGAGCGATGCAATTGAGCCATCCTCATTAAACTGAAGTGAATAGAAAGGCGTTTCAACAGTATCACCAACCGTGAGCCACTGCTCCTTATAGGAGGCTGCTCTCAGTGATGACGAAGAAAGTGCAGGAATATTAGGAATAATCCAGTTACCCTTAACACCGTAACGTGTTGCAGTACCTTTTTTATTCGGTACAAAGGTTAATGCATCACGGGTAAAGTTAAGTGTATTGAAATACTTTGAGCCCGTGCCGATGATTGCATCAAGACGTTTATTGATATCATCATAATCAGCCATAGCATCCTCATAAACAGGATGAATATGAGAGCCGGGCAGAATATCGTGGAACTGATTAATAAGCAGCTTTTTATAAATATCGGTAAGCTCTCCAGTGTTATCCTCGCCACGGAGAACGGACAGCATTTCAGCCGTTCTGAGCTTATACTCAAGCTGACGGTTGGCACGCTTCATATGAGATTTTGTGGTGAAGGTGCCACGGTGCATCTCCAAATAAAGCTCTCCGTCCCAGGTTTCAAGACTATCATTATTTTTAAGATTTTTTTCTAAGAATTCAGCACCGCCCATATGCTCACACTTTGGCATAACTGACAGCTTTTCAAAACGGTGCATAAGCTCAATCATTTCTTCCGTACAGCCTGAACGGCCGTCACCATAGCCGAACATATTCATCGTCTGTCCGCCGCTGTCCTTGTCAATATAAGCCTCCCAATTTTCCTGA
>VSOH01000282.1 GCA_009774735.1 Clostridiales bacterium | reverse complement strand
TATGATTGCAAGTACTTACAGTGCACCAAATGAATTTAAGGCTTATAATGATTTGGCGGATTTGGATATAACAGACGGAGCGAATTTTTATCAGGCAATGGAATCAAAAAATGAAGCCTTGCTGAATACACCTTCAAGAGCATTGACGGATAATCAAAAGGAATATTGGAGCAATAAGGCAAGCAATATTGATACACCATTGCAATATGGATATTATGAAGGCTGGGATATAATTATAAGCAGTTTTGAACTGCTTATGTTTGCAATACTTGCAATCTGTATTGTGATTGCTCCTGTATTTTCAGGTGAATATCAATCGGGAACAGATGCAGTAATTCTTTCTGCCAAATACGGGAAAACGAAACTGACAACAGGCAAAATTGTTGCATCACTCTTATTTGGTACAATAGCATTTGCTCTTCATATTCTTGTGGCTTGTGGCTTGCCGCTTATGGCATTTGGTACAGATGGCTGGAATTTGCCGTTGCAGATTGCTAATACAACCGTGCCGTATTCCTTAACATTTCTTCAGGCAGTTCTTATGAATATCGGTATTGTTTATCTGATACTGCTTGCTATGATCAGTCTGACTCTGCTTTTGTCAGCGAAAATGAAAACACCTTATCTTGTATTGATTGTGCTTGTGCCAATACTTTTTATTCCTATGTTCTTAACACCGAATGGCACAACAGGAATTTATAATCTTATTTTATTCTTAATTCCATATCGAGCAACTATGCCGGAGTTTGGTAAATATATTTCCTATCAGTTCGGCGGATTGGTTTTGGATGCACTTACTGTAAGAGCAATTTTGTATGTGCTGTTGATGGTAATTATGCTGCCGTTAGCAAGATTAGGCTTTAAGAAACATCAGGTTGCATAAGGAGAAAAGTATGAAAAAGAAAAAAATTATGATTATCGGTGTGATTGCTGCTTTAATAATTGCGATTGTCGGTATAACTGCAGTCAGCCAGTCCTCAAAAATGTCTGAAAGATCATTTGATGCTGTTGTTCAGGAAATTGTTACACAGCCTGACGGTGAAGTACGTCTGATTGTTGAGCGAACAACTGAAATCTATGGCGACCCTGTTAATTCTCTTGGTATCAGTGAAGATACAAAACTGCTTGATGCAGATGGGAAGGAAATATCAGTTAATGACTTTAAACAAGGCGGTAAAGTTGCAGTAAACCTAAAAGATTCCTTCATCGAAGAAACACCGTTTTATTATCCGACAGTTTATGAAATAAAAATAATCAGTAATTAATCATTCTTTAAATATCACAAAAAGGTTCAATAGAAGTAAGAAGATAATTTTTTCTTACTTCTATTTTCGGGTTCATGCCCGCATTGGCTAAATTGGTGCAGAATGTATGGCACAGGGTGTGGGGGTCATTACTTTGGGTAAGACTTCCTCATGGCACTTGTTGTACTTCTTTACAAGCCCCCAGACCTGACCAATAGGAAACACCACGGAAATTGCACCCATTTGGCTTTCGCCGAGTGCGGAAACGAAATAAGCATCTGCGAGGTTATATAATGCATTAACCAACATGCCCAGCATTGCAGGAATTCCCATTGCCAAAAGAGCTTTTGGTATGGGTGTGCTGCTTAATAATTCAATTTTTTTATCTTTCATAATTAACATTCCTTTTCTTGACATTTTTAATTAATTATAGTACTATAAATTACAGCAACTACGCTGTGCTGATTATACTACTATAAGTTATAGTAGTTGTCAAGAGGATAAGGAGAATATTATGGCAACAATAGATTTAATTGTATTAGGAATGTTGAAGAAAGAATCACTAAGTGCCTATGATATACAAAAGTTAGTTGAATATCGAAATATATCCAAATGGGTAAAAATAAGTACACCGTCAATATATAAAAAAGTGCTGCAGCTTGAAGAGAAAGGATTTATTACAGGCAACATAGTTAAAGAAGGCAAAATGCCTGAAAAGGTTATTTATTCTTTGACAGACAGCGGAGAACAGCAATTTGAAAAGCTGATGATGGAAATTGCATCAAAACCAATACAGATATTTTTGGATTTTAATGCAGTAATCGTAAATTTGGATTCAATCCCATCAGAGAAACAAATAAAATGCTTAACTGATATTGAGAAT
>VSOH01000281.1 GCA_009774735.1 Clostridiales bacterium | reverse complement strand
GTATTATCTGCTGGATTGCCATGTATATGATGGATATATTCTTTCATACTCATTTAAAATTATCCCTCTATCTCTTTAATAATCTTATCTATCTCTGCTCTTAAAACATTTTCTCTTGCAACAATTTGTTCAATCTGTGCATTGAGTTTTTTAATATCAATAACCTCTCGTATATCCTCCTGCTCAACATAAGTTGATACGGAAAGATTATATTCCTGCTCTTTAATCTCATCGTAATCTACAAGCCGAGCAAAATAATCCACATTCTCTCTTGTTACTACCTCATCAACTATTTTTGCAATATTTTCTTCAGTCAACTTGTTATTGTTCGTAACCTTTTTACATTCTTTCGATGCGTCAATAAAAAGCACTTTATTATCTGTTTTTGCCTTTTTCATAACCATAATACAGGTTGCAATGCTTGTACCATAAAACAGATTATCAGGCAGCTGAATAATCGCATCAATATAGTTATTATCAATAAGATATTTTCTGATTTTCTTCTCTGCTCCGCCACGATACATAATACCGGGAAAGCAAACAATAGCAGCAGTACCATTTGTTGCAAGCCAGGAAAGTGCATGCATAACAAATGCAAGGTCTGCTTTAGATTTTGGAGCAAGCACACCTGCAGGAGAAAAACGAGGGTCATTGATCAGCACAGGGTTATCATCACCCTCCCACTTAATTGAGTATGGAGGATTGGAAACAATAACCTCAAACGGCTCATCATCCCAATGTTGTGGGCTTAAAAGCGTATCTTCGTTTGCAATATCAAATTTGTCATAATCAATATCGTGAAGGAACATATTGATACGGCAAAGGTTATAAGTTGTTATATTTATCTCTTGTCCGAAAAAGCCTTGACGGACATTATTCTTACCGAGAACTTTAGCAGATTTTAAAAGGAGTGAACCTGAACCACAGGCAGGGTCATAAACCTTATTAACCTCTGTTTTACCGATAACTGCAATTCTTGTAAGGAGCTCTGATACCTCCTGAGGCGTAAAGAACTCGCCACCGCTTTTACCTGCGTTGGATGCGTACATACTCATAAGATATTCATAAGCATCACCAAAAGCGTCAATGGTATTATCCTGATAGTTACCAAGCTTCATATTGCCGATACCGTCAAGGAGTTTAACAAGCTTGTCATTTCTCTTTGCAACCGTTGCACCGAGTTTATTGCTGTTTACATCAATATCGTCAAAAAGTCCTGAAAAATCTTCTTCACTTGGTGTACCTTTAGCAGATTCCTCAATATTATGAAAAACTTTTTCAAGTGTTTCATTTAAGTTTTCATCATAAGGTGCGTTTTTTCGAACATTGACAAAAAGCTCTGACGGAAGAATAAAAAAGCCTTTAGTAGCAACAAGGTCATCTTTTGCAACTTCCGCATCTTTATCAGAAAGCAAGGTGTAATCAAAATCAGCATGACCCGATTCGATTTCACCTGCGTTGATATAATTCGTTAAATTTTCAGATATGTAGCGATAGAACATAATTCCAAGAATATAGCTCTTGAAATCCCATCCGTCAACACTGCCACGCAGATCATCAGCAATGCTCCATATTGCTCTGTGCAGCTCATCTCTTTCTTGTTCTTTACGAGTATCCATAATTATTCTTCCTCTTCTTGTTCGCTTTCAATCTGGTCACGCAAATCGCTAAGTGTAACTCCATCTTTAGTAAAAAATCTCCATCCATTGACATGAAGATTATCTTGCCAGTTATATCTCTCAATAAGTATCTTTTTTGCTAATCCTGTTACTGAATAAACTTCATTTTCAAACTCGACTTTATTTTTGCTATTGAACACTTTTGCAACGATACTATCGTCATATAGGAAAGATATTTCTTCGCTGATTTCAATACCCAATAGGTTAAAAGAATTGTTTGAACGTTTTGTTCTGCTTTCTGCAATTTCCTGCTCTTGGGATTGAAGAGCAGTCGGTGTATAAAGCTTAAGATTTTCTACATCATTTCTCAATACAGCTATATCCTTAAATATTCCATAAGCGGTTTCTGGAGAAATCTTGAAGAACTCTCGTTCTCGTATTCGACCATTATCAAGTTGCTCCCTTGCGTGCAAAGAATTATCAACTCTATCAATAATACTATGTATTCT
>VSOH01000280.1 GCA_009774735.1 Clostridiales bacterium | reverse complement strand
GTAAAGGAAAGTATAAGTATCTCAAATATTGTATTTTTTTGTAGAAATGGAAATGTACATTATACAACAGGCGTTTATGGCGGGGGCAGTTCTTTAGGTGGTTCCTTAATTGGTGGTATTTTAGGTGGTGCTGCAGGTGCAATAATTGGCAGCAGAAAAGGTGTTCAAAGTTATACGCAAAAGCATGATAGCAGAAAAACGATAGTTAAATTAGAGGATGGCGAACTTGAATATGATTCTGAAATGTATGATGTTTTAGTTAATCTTATTCCTAAGAAAGAGTAAAATTATATTATGACTAAAAGTGTATTGAACAAAAATATAGAAGAAAAAAGTATCAGTAGCTCAGTAGCGGATGAATTAATAAAATATAAAACTTTACTGGATAACAATATTATTACTCAAGAAGAATTTGATAAGAAGAAAAAAGAACTATTATGAAAGGAATTGAAATGATAAATACAATTGATTGTAAATGTTGTGATGGAGAAATGAAATTGGAAAGTATTTTCAGCAAAAGCTATCCAAAGAAATATATATGCCTAAAATGCGGGGCAACGGCTTATTTAAAAGAAAGCGGGATAGTTGTTTATTACGATACAGATGGTAAAATTATTAGTTAATTATATGAAAAATGCAAATCCACGAACTTTGTTACAGTTCGTGGATTTGTATTCTAACATTGACGACAGAGAACGCAATATAATGTATCTCCGCTTTATGCAGGGCAAAACGCAGATGGAGGTTGCCAAAGAGGTAGGCATATCTCAGGCACAGGTCAGCAGACTTGAAAAGAATGCATTAAAGAGGATAAAGGGACAATAAAAATACCACAATGCTGTGGTGTTGACAAATTTATTTTCATATGCTAATATAAAAGCAGATAAGGAGCTTGCCGATAGACGGTTAGCCCCTGCGGTTAATTAAAAGAAGTAATCAACTTGTAGGAGAGGCGATTACTTCTTTTTTATTGCAACTATGTAGCCTGTTGAAACAATGATAATGATTGCCATAATAACAAGATAATCCATAAGTAGCACCCCCTTTTACCCTTTGCAGGGTTGGGGTAAGATTTAACCGCCTACCGTGAATGGTAGTTTTCCTTATCCGTACTGAGTATATAGTAAAATATGTTGTTTGTCAATAAATCAAAAGGCAGCTATTATATTATAATTGGATGTTGTCAAGTGCAAATTTTACTGCCTCAACAACAAATGCAGTAAAGGTACAGTTGTTATTCTGAATGACCTTTTCTACATCATCAATTATATTGTTAGGAAATCTAATGCTTTTGCTTGTTGTTGCTATTAACATTCAGCTTTTCTTTTTGTATTAAGCTATGCATATTTGTGAATTTTTTATATAATCTTGACACTATAATAATTATAATATATAATAAAATGATTAGAAAATGCGATAAGGAGATTTTTATTATGGCAACAAAACAATTCAAAATGACTGCAGAAGGCAAAGCAGAGCTTGAAAAAGAACTTGACTTTTTAAAAACCGAAGGCAGAATTGACATAGCAGAAAAACTTAAGGTTGCCCGTTCATACGGTGACCTTTCGGAAAACAGTGAATATGATGAGGCAAAATCAGAGCAGGCTAAGATTGAGGCTCGTATCAGTGAGCTTGAATATCAGCTTGACAATGCTGTTATCATTGACTCAGTAAGCTCAGATACAGTAAGCATGGGCTCAAAGGTTACTGTTATCAGAAAGAATGATAAGGTTGAGTCAACCTATGAAATCGTAGGCTTTGCACAGTCAAATCCTGCTGACGGTAAAATCAGTGATGAAAGTCCTGTGGGCAAAGCATTAATGGGTGCAAAGAAGGGTGAAACTGTTGTTGTTGAAGCACCTATCGGCAATCTTGAACTTGAAATTAAGTCTGTAGAATAATATAAAATTAAAAGAGGTAACTGATATGGCAGGAAAGTTTGAAATCACCAAGGCCGGTGATAGTACTTTCAGTTTTGAATTTTTAATCGATGATAATTGTGTCGGCAAAAGTCCTGTTTTTGAAAAAGAGGATGTCTGCAAAAGGGGTGTTAAGGCTGTTAAGAAAAACAGCAGAATGAAAATACAGAACACCCTTGCAAAGGATGAAGAAAAAACAAATCCTAAATAT
>VSOH01000028.1 GCA_009774735.1 Clostridiales bacterium | reverse complement strand
TACATCACCGGATAATCATATTGTTGAAATGGTCGAAATCCCTGCACATCCGTGGTTTGTTGCCGGACAGTTTCATCCCGAGTTCAAGTCAAGACCAAACAAGCCTCATCCGCTTTTCCGTGGCTTTGTTACCGCAGCAAAAAAGCATAGCGAGGAAAAATAATACTATACATAAAATAATAAGCAGTACGGATATTTCCGTACTGCTTATTTTATGCATTGTTTTCGCAAATGGCTTTGCGTGTCTGCAATATACTGCTTGGTGTGACTGAGAATTCATCAAGTCCCCATTCAAGAAGTAATGGTATAAGTTTGCAGTCTGCTGCTGCCTCGCCGCACATACCAACCTGTATTCCTTCTTTTTTTGCATTTTTAATTGTCATTTCAATTGCTCTTAGAACAGCGGCCTGAAATGTATCATAAAGATAACTGACACTTGAGTTCCCTCTGTCGACTGCCATTGTGTAGCCTGTCAGATCATTTGTGCCGATTGAAAAGAAATCAACCTCTTTTGCCAGCAAATCAGATATCAGTACCGCTGACGGCGTTTCAATCATAATTCCAACTGAAACAGGGCGGTATGGTGTGCCTGCTTCTGTTAATTCGCATTCGCATTCAAAAATTATTTTTTTAGCCTTTGTTACCTCATTAAGGCAGGTAACAAGGGGCAGCATAATTTTAATTGTGCCGTATACTGCTGCACGCAGAATAGCTTTTAGCTGCTTTTTGAAAAGCTCTTCATTATCAAGACAATAGCGTATTCCACGATGACCAAGGAATGGATTATCCTCTTTTTCTATATGAAGGTAAGGTATATCCTTGTCGCCGCCTATATCAAGGGTGCGGATTATAACCTCACGTCCGTTCATCGCACGTGCAACAGTTGAGTATGCTTCAAACTGCTCCTCCTCATCAGGCTCGTCAGCACGGTCCATAAATAAGAATTCCGTGCGAAAAAGACCGATACCTTCACCACTGTTCTGAACGACATTCTGCACATCTTCAGGCTTGCCGATATTTCCGTAAACCGCTTTTTTGATTCCGTTTTTGGTTATCGTTTCTCTGTCTATAAAAGCTTTGAGTGCTTCCTTCTGCTTCAGGTAATCCTGATGCTTTCGTTCATATTCTTTGATTTCGCTTTTTGACGGGTTGGTAAAAACTTTGCCCTTAAAGCCGTCACAAATAAGTGTTTCACCATTTTTGATAAGCTGTGTTGCATCAATAACTGAAAGCACGGCGGGAATTCCCATTGCTCTTGCAAGGATGGCACTGTGGCTTGTTATTCCTCCAACCTCGGTAATAATGGCTGTGACATTTTCTTTTTTTATTTTTCCTGTCATTGACGGTGTCAAATCTCCTGCGACAAGCACCGACCCGGCAGGAACGGTGCTTATGTCAACCGTTTTAACACCTAAAAGCTTTTGCAGAAGGCTGTCCCTGATATCCTTAACATCACTTGCTCTTTGCCTTGTCAGTTCATCTGCAGCGGCTGAAAACATATCAATAAACATCTGACAAACCGTATCAACTGCTTTTTCTGCTACTGCGCCTGCAGAAATATTTTCTTCCATCTGTGAAATCATAAAAGGATCACGCAGCATAACAATATGCCCCTCTAAGATTTCTGCCTCTTTTTCTCCGGCAGATTTTTTGAGCTGTTCTGCAAGCTTATTTGTTTCAGCGGTAAAGCTTTCAACGGCATTTTTCAGTCTGGCTTTTTCATTTTCTTCATTGCTGTATTCAATATTGCTGTAATCGGTATTCATATCATTTATGATAACCGCTTTGCCGATACCGTAGCCCTGGCTGGCACCAATACCCTTAAGCATAATTTCCTCCCGATCATTACTCACCGAAGCCTGATTCAATCAGACTGACTGCAGCGTTGAGCATGGCACCCTCGTCTGTGCCGCTGCATTCAACAGTAATCTCTGTGCCGCACTTAATGCCTGCTGCCATAATGTTCATTATGCTTTTTCCATTGATTCTTTTATTGTCTACAACAAGCTCAATGTCTGAAGCATACTTGGTCATTGCAGTCACGAACACATTTGCAGGACGCATATGAAAGCCCGTTTCGTTTGTTATTTTTGTTGTTTTGGATATCATAAGCTCACCTTAATCATTTTCTCTTTTTGTCTTTTTCAAAAGTGCAAGCATAAATGCACCTGCTGCTGAGCCTGCGGCCAGTGCAGCAATATAGCCCAAAGGGTTGTCAACTACGGGGAAGACAAATATACCACCATGAGGTGCAGGGCAGGAGCAGTTAAACAGTGATGTTACAAGACCTGCAACTGCCGAACCTACCATACAGGACGGAATAACCCTGAGCGGATCTGCGGCAGCATAGGGAATAGCACCCTCTGTAATGAAGCACAGTCCCATAAGATAGTTGACAGGACCGTTTTTCAGTTCCTCGTTATTCCACTTTTTCTTGTTAAAGCTGGTGGAAAGCGCTATTGCTATTGGAGGAATCATTCCGCCAATCATCACAGCCGCCATAATCCAGCCGTTGCCGTCGGCAATAGCAGCAGTGCCGAAAACATATGCCGCTTTATTGAAAGGACCGCCCATATCAATTGCCATCATTGCGGCAAGAACAATTGAAAGGAGAACCTTACTTGTTCCGCCAAGGTTTGTAAGACCGTTTGATAAACCTGTATTGAGCACGCCTATAACAGGATTTATTGCAAGCATAACAACACCTATAAGCAGTGTTCCGAGCAGTGGGAAGATAAATACAGGCTTTATTCCGTCCATTGATTTCGGAAGCCAGTTAAATGCTTTTTTGAGAATAAGAACAATTATACCTGCTACGAAGCCTGCAAACAGTGCACCCAGAAAGCCTGATACGGCACTGTCGTTGCCTGTAGGAGAGCTCAGTGTCGCACCCGTTGTGGCAAGGTAACCGCCCACAATACCCGGCAAAAGACCCGGACGGTCGGCAATCGATTGTGCGATATAGCCGGCAAGAATAGGCAGCATAAATGCAAATGCTGCTTTACCAATCCAGAATACAACTGCTGCAACAGGATTAGTTGAGCCGAAATCACCGCCGACATTGGCATTGCCTGCAAAGGTGTCGATAAGAAAACCAAGGGCAATTAATACACCACCGCCGACAACGAATGGCAGCATATGAGAAACACCGTTCATAAGGTGTTTGTATATCATATGACCAAAGTTCTCTTTTTCATCGTAATCGGTTGTATCGGTGCTGCTGTTATCGTTATAGACCTTAGCATTGCCGTCAATTATTCTTTGAATAAGCTCCTCAGGCTTGTTAATACCATTAGAAACTGTGGTTTTTATTACAGGCTTGCCGTTGAAGCGTGACATTTCGACATTTTTATCTGCGGCAATAATTATGCCTTCACATTCTTCAATTTCTTTTTTTGTAAGAACATTTTTTGCTCCGCCTGAACCATTGGTTTCCGCTTTTACGGAGTAGCCTAATTTTTCGCCTGCTTTTTCAAGTGCCTCAGCAGCCATATAGGTATGGGCAATGCCTGTGGGGCAGGCTGTTACTGCTAAAATACGGCAGCCTTTTTTTTGAACTGCTTCAAACTTTGGAGTTTCAGGATGTTTTTCTTTTTCCTTTTTATCAATGATATCTAAAAATTCATCAGTTGTTTTGGCAGCTCTGAGCTTATTGCAGAATTCAGGCTCCATAAGCATAACCATTAATCTTGAAAGTATTTCAAGGTGCAAATCTCCGTCAAGGGGAGCCGCAATCATAAAAAGTATGTCTGTCGGCTTGCCGTCAGGGGCATCATAATCAATACCCTTTGGTGCTGTAATAGCTGCCAGCCCTGCTTTTTTTACGCTGTCGCTTTTTGCGTGGGGAACTGCGATTCCGTCACCGATTGCAGTAGTTCCCTGATTTTCTCGTGCAAGTATCGCGTCTTTGAAAACGCCTGAATTTGCCAGATTGCCTGCCTTGTTGTGAAGTGCAATCAGGCTGTTGATTGCTTCCGATTTTGTTGATACAGAGGTGTTAAGACTTATTGCATCTCTCTTCAATAAATCAACAATTCTCATTAAAATCCTCTCCTAAATTTAAATATTCACTTTCAAGCATTGTTCCGATTTCTTCCTTTGATGCTAATGAATGTGAAAATGCTGTCGCATTACCGCAGGCAGCTCCCAGTTTTAGTGCATAGCTGTAGCCGCCGCTTTCAATATACCCTGCAATAAAGCCTGCAACCATTGAATCACCGCAGCCAACAGAACTTACTATCTTACCCGGAACATTGCCGACTTTATGGATGCTGCCTTGCTTGTCAATTAGTACAGCCCCGTGCTTACCCCGGGAAACCAAAACATTTTCTGCACCCTTCTCCTGCAGTAATTGACCATATCTGACAATGTCATCAAATTCTTCTATCCGAACACCAAAAAGGTCACCAAGCTCGTGATGGTTCGGCTTAATCAAAAACGGCTTGAAGCGAAGTACATTTAACCGCAAATCGCCTGTGGCATCACCTACGAATTTGATACCCTTGTTTTTCAGCTGTTCAAGAATGCTTTCATAAATATTATCAGGCAGGTATTTCGGTATTGAACCGGCCAGCACAAGGAAATCTTGTTCTTTGAGTCTGTCAAGCTTTTCAAAAAGCTTTTCAAGGTCTTCCTTCTGAATGTTTGGACCGTCTGCATTAATATCAGTTTCTTTATCTGATTGTATTTTGACGTTTATTCTTGTGCAGCCGTTTTTCAGCTTGACAAAATCATTGTTTACTCCATCGTCATTAAGCATTTCTGTAAGCTTGTCACCTGAAAAACCTGCGATAAAGCCAAGTGCGGTATTTTCAATTCCAAGTCGTGAAAGAATGGCGGAAACATTGATTCCCTTGCCGCCGTAATTAATCTGTTCGCTTTTGGCTTTGTTTATTTCACCCATCTGCAAATTATCAATGCTTATTACATAATCCAGTGCCGGGTTGAATGTTACTGTATAAATCATATATCAAATCTCTCCTGCTGCTTAAATTTAGTATTATCATTATATCAAAAATTAAACCAATGAAAAACTGTTTAAATAAAAATGCAACCTATAGTTGCGAATTTTCAAATTAAAATGTATAGTATAATTAAGTAATATCTGTTATTATTTATATGAGGTGATACGATGAGAGAGGAAACAGCAAAAAGGCTTTTTGAATACAGAAAGGCAAACGGCTATTCACAGGAGGAGCTGGCTGAAAAAATAGGAGTTTCCAGGCAGGCTATATCAAAATGGGAACGCGGTGAAAGCAGTCCTGATACAGAAAATCTGATTGCCCTTTCAAGACTGTACAATGTTACAATTGACGAAATGATTAACACTGGAAATGAGCCTGTGAAAGCAGAAAAAGCTGCAGAAGAAAAATATGAACAATCAGAGTCTGCTGATTATGAAAAAGACAGCAGGACAGAAGGCGATGAAGCTGATGAACCTGCACAGGCTCATGTGAGTTTCAGAAATGGTATTCATATCCACGATGGAAAAGATAAGGTTGATATTGGCTTTAACGGAATACATATTGAGTCAAAAAATGGTGAATCGGTTCATATCGGTTCAGGTGATGTAAAGGTTGAAGGTGTTGATGAAGAATACGTTTTTTCACGTGGAAAGGGAAGTAAGCTTTTTCATGCTATGCTGCCTATGAGTGTTATAATAGCTTATCTTATAATTGGCTTTACCTTTGAGCAGGGTTGGGCATTGGGATGGCTTCTGGTGTTTATAATTCCGATTGCTGAAAGCTTTATTGCAGCGGTTAAAACAAAAAAACCATCTGCCTTTGCCTATCCGGTTCTTGTGACGGCTGTATATCTGACAGTGGGAATGTTTGAGAAAATATGGCACCCGACCTGGATCATGTTTTTAACAATACCTGTATATTATATAATAGCCGATTTTATCAAACCAAACAAAAAAACCGAGGATTAGTCCTTAGACTAATCTTCGGCTTTTTTTATTTATTAAGTTCGGCTTTGCCTTCGGGCGTATCACGATAATATTGTGTGAATGGATGAAAGCGTTCCTGCTCCTCCCATATTTCTTTGGCTCTCGGTGCCCACAGCTTTGCATATTCGTCACATTTTGAGCAAAGAACCTCCGCACTTTCAGGGCAGGTCAGATTTGTTGATTTAGCACCGGTTTTGCTGACCATTTTTCTGAGTGCCTGCGGATTTTCAAGCATAGGACAGGGTCTGAGCATATTGTTATTAAACGGCTGACCCTTATAATACTCTTTAAACAGAGGAGATTTAAGACATTCAATAATGCTTTTTTCCCTGATATTAGAGTCACTGTAGTGTACAAATACACAGGGTTCAACATCACCCTCACTGTTAATGTGAAAATAATTCCTGCCTCCTGCTATGCATCCGCCAACGAACTCAGCATCATTCTGGAAATCAACAGTGAAAATCGGTTTGCCTGTTTTACCATTTCTGTTTTCTCTTATTTTTCTGTAAACGTGCTCACGCTGGTCAGGTGAAAGCAGCAGCTTTGTATCTGCATCACTGCCGACAGGCATATAATGGAAATACCATGCAAAGCGTGCACCATTTTCAATCATTAAATCATAAAATTCGTCACTTGTTACAGCCTCATAGTTCTGGCTTGTGTAACAGATTGATGTTCCGAAAAGACATTTGTGCCTTTTGAGCATCTGCATTGCTTTGAGTGTTCTTTGATATGCACCGTCACCGCGTCTGCCGTCTGTGGTTTCCTCACTGCCTTCAATAGAAAGAGCAAGTGAAAGATTACCGCATTTGTTCATTTCTTCACAGAATGCATCATCAACAAGTGTACCGTTTGTATAAGCAAGGAAAAGACAGTCACTGTTTTCCCTTGCGACAGTTAAAATATCCTTTTTTCGGATTAATGGCTCGCCGCCCGTGTACATAAAGAAATGTGTACCGATTGCCTTGGCTTCTGTAACAATTCTGCGCATTTCGTCAAGAGTCAGATTGGAGTTATAACCATATTCTGCTGCCCAGCAGCCCTTGCATTTCATATTGCAGGCTGATGTGGGGTCGAGCAGAATTACCCAGGGGATATTGCAGTGCTCCTCGTCCCTTTTTTTTCTGAGAGTTGATGTGCCGATAAGCCCAAGGTCAATGGCAAAGGTCAGAACTGCTTTTTTCAGCATTTCCTCGTCAACCTCTTTAAGTCCTCTGAACAAAAAGGTATTCCACACATTATTTTTATCGTTTAATATCTCAATCGGCTTAGTAAATGTGCTTTCCGGATACATTTTGCCGGCAGCAGCCTTGCCGATTTTAATCAGCTTAAGTATGTTTTTTTCGGGATTTTTATATACATACTTAAATATTCTGTTGCCTATCAGGTGAAGCACCTTGCTTTTTGTTTGAGCCATTCTGTTACCTCTTTCACATTACCTCTGGTGTTGTGATTTTTAGCATTGTTAAAATGTTTTTTATAGTATCCTTAACTGCCGTGCAAAGATAAAGTCTAGCACGCATTAAGCTTTCGTCATCAATCATAACCCTGTGTGCATTGTAAAATTTGTGGAACAGTGTCGCAAGCTCAATTACATAATGCGTAATTTTTGCAGGGTTATAAAGCTCAGCAGCAGTAACAATTTCATCAGTGAGAGCAGAAAGGTGGCGGATAAGCTCCTTTTCTTCGTCACTGTTAAGCAGTGTAAGCTCTTCATCAGTCGGGGCTATTATTTCAACACCCTGCTCCCGTGCTTTTTTTAGTATGGAGCAAATTCTTGCATGGGCATACTGAACATAGTAAACAGGATTTTCGCTTGATTCCTTAGCGGCAAGCTCCAAATCAAAATCAAAGTGAGAGTTCGGCTCACGCAGATTAAAGAAAAATCTTGCTGCATCAAGCGGCACTTCATCAATAAGTGTATTAAGTGTTATAGCTTTGCCTGAACGCTTTGAAAGCTTAATTGTTTCTCCCTCACGCACAAGTCTTACCATTTGCATTATCACAGCATCAAGTCTGTCGGCATCAAGACCCAGTGCGGTAAGTGCCGCTTTCATTCTCGGAACATAGCCGTGGTGGTCTGCACCAAGCACATCAATTGCCTTGTCGTAGCCACGTGTAACAAGCTTGTTATAGTGATATGCAATATCAGGTACAATATAGGTTGGCAGACCATTTGCTCTCACAAGTACAATATCCTTATCATTGCCGTATTCACTTGCTTTAAACCAGAGTGCACCATCCTGCTCATAGGTAACGCCCTTTTCTTTCATCGCAGTGATTACCCTGTCAACAGAACCGTCATTGTGAAGTGTTGACTCTCTGAACCATTTGTCATAAGTGATTCTGTATCTGCCTAAATCCTTTTCAAGCCCTGCAACATTTTTTGGCAGAGCATAATCAACAAGTGCATTCCTTCTTGTTTTGCTGTCACATTCAACATATTTATCGCCGAATTCCTCAATAAAGCTTTCAGCGTGTGCTGTGATGTCTGCACCCTGATATGCATCCTCAGGCATTTCAACAGTGCTGTCAAAATGCTGAAGGTATCTGACCTCAAGTGATGTTGCAAATTTCTCAATCTGATTGCCTGCATCATTAACATAAAACTCTCTGCTAACATCGTAGCCTGCCCAATCAAGAACAGATGCAAGGCAGTCGCCGATTGCACCGCCTCTTGCGTTGCCTATGTGCATAGGTCCTGTCGGGTTTGCAGATACAAATTCAACAAGCACTTTTTTGCCCTGACCGAAATCGGATTTTCCGTAATTTTCACCGCAGTCAAAAACATCTTTAAGTATTTCACTGTAATATTTCTGTGAAAGGAAAAAGTTCAGAAAGCCGGGTCCTGCAATTTCAGCCTTGTCAAATACCGTGTCTGTTAAATTAAGGTGTTTTACGATGCTTTCTGCAATCATCCGAGGCGCTTTTTTAAAAGCCCTTGCACCTGCCATGGCAACATTGCTTGAATAATCGCCGTTAGCCTTGTTTGCAGGTGTTTCAATTATAAAATCAGGGATATCTGCTTCGGGCAGCTCACCTGCTTCTATTGCATGGGTGACTGCCTTATTTATTAGAGATTTCAGTTCGTTTTCTGTTTCTTTAACTAATTTAGACATTGTTGTTACTCCTGGTTTTTTCTGAAGCTCATTTTAACCTCGTTTTTTGAGGCTAAGGCTCCGTTAAAATCAATATCGTATCCGAAAGTGAATTCACCGCTTTCACCATCAAATTCGGTGTCAATGGTGTGACCGGATATTCCCATTAAAATATCGCCGTATTCAGTACCATAGCGGCACATATTGCGCTTCGATTTTTCTATAATCATACAGGTTGCATAGGCGCTGTTTCTTGTCATTTCAACTCGGCTTTCATCCTTCTGGATTTTTACACACACGTCGATAGGGGAGGGTGACTGTTCCTGCGCCTCCTTGTAGTGCAATATGTAGCAGCTCTCATTTTCGTCGAGCGTGGCGACAGTGGTCATTTCCATGCTGTCTTTTTGCATATCAATCTGCTGTGAACCGAGTACTTTAAGTAGTACATTAAGCATTTTTATATCCTTCCGCCCCGCTCTAATGCAAGCTGAATCAGTCTGTCAATAAGCTCTTTGTACGATACGCCAACAGCCTCAAAAAGCTTGGGGTACATACTTATTGCAGTCTGACCGGGGATTGTGTTTATTTCATTAAGCAGTACACGCTCATCATCCTTGGTTACGAAGAAATCAACTCGGCTCATACCTTCACAGCCCATTGCTGAGTATGCCTTGATTGCCTGATTTTTAATCTCTTCTCTTTTTTCATCTGAAAGTTGGGCAGGAATAACAGTTTGTGAAGGGTTGTTATATTTTGCATCAAAATCATAAAATTCAGCTGAAGCAAGAATCTGACCAACCTCGCCGGTTATCGGCTCATTGTTGCCCATCACAGCACACTCAACCTCATAGCCGTCAATAAATTCCTCAAGAACAGCCTTTTTGTCCTCCTTGAATGCAATCTCCATTGCAGATATAAGCTCTTCTTTATTTCCTGCTTTTGAAATTCCAACGGATGAGCCTGCATTTGCAGGCTTAACAAAAATGGGGAAGTCGAGATATTCTGCGGCTTTATCAAGCAGCTCACTGCCGTTTTTGCTGTAATTGTATTTGCTGATAGCAAACCATTTAGCCTGAGGAATATTGAATGCATCGGCAACGGCATTTGTAACTGTTTTATCCATACATACGCCGGATGATGTGGCGTCACAGCCGACAAAAGGAATTTGTGCAAGCTGTAGAAGACCCTGAATTGTGCCGTCCTCGCCGTTTTTGCCGTGCAGCACAGGAAATACCGCATCAAGCTTAACAATGTCACCCTTTGCTGTAACTAATCCGCCCACTGTTGAATCAGGTGAAATGAAAGCAGGCACAAGACTTTTTGACTGCAGCCATTTGTCCTCCGGCAGAAGCTCAACATTATCATTAAAAATGTACCATCTTCCTGCTTTTGTAATTCCGATTAAAACAATATTGTATTTTGTAAGGTCAATATTTTGGATGATGCTTTTTGCCGAGATGCAACTTATGTCATGCTCAGATGAAACACCGCCGAAAATGATTCCTATTGTAAGTTTGTTCATAAGAAAGTACCACTCTCCATAATTATTCATAATATTGTATCACAATAAGGATTAATAATCAATATAATAAAAAAATAAAAATTTAGTGACAAACAGTGCCTGTGATGTTATAATACTATAGATTAATATAGATTATTCTAATTATATTGGGAAATAATGTCCGATTTACTAATTTTTAATAGGAGAGTTACTATGGAAATCAGCGAAGTTTTCAAAATTGCAGAAAAAAATCTTGATGACATAAACAGTGAGCTTGGCTTTGCAGTTAAAAGCAGGGAAGATAACTGCATTGTCTTTTCCGGAGAAAAGGGTATTTACAGGCTTGTTTTTGATGCATCAAACAGCATAATGGCATTTGAATGTGCTTATGATACGGAGTCACAGGAGCCTGAATTTAACACATTGTCACGCAGTCTTTTTGACCCTGTATCATATAACGAAAGGGATGCCAAGTCACTGAGCAATGAAATCAGGGACGAGCTTACAGCTTTGTTTATGTCAAGAAAAAAGGTTAACCTTGACAAGGTGAAAATGCCAAAAGCAGTGTCAAGAACGAAGGCAAAGAATGGTATTACAAGCTATGATACGGATTCCCTTGCAAACCGCTTCGGCACGCTCTATCCTGATATGAAGGATGCTGTTAAAGAAAATATTGTTAAGTACGGCGAGTTCCTTCCTGAAACATTTTTTGTTGAAATAGGTACACAGAAAGTAATTGATGTTATTGCAAACGGCAGTGAAGCCGATGTCAAAAAGCTTTTCAAAATGCTGAATGAGGTTTATGAGGACGGAACGAACGAGGTTCAGGATATTATCGGTGTTACAATGCTCGGCGAAATGAAAAATGACCCGAAGCTTATGGAGGTTGCCGATAAATATATGAGTGAATATATGAGCGGACCGGTTCACGAGATAAATAAAATAACAGCTAAAAACAATAAGCTTACAAAAATGCTGAAAAATCCGCCTCCATATAAGCCTAAGAAAAAGAAAACCAATTTTATGAGCAGTCTTATGCAGCAGAAACAGGGTTAAGCCATGAAACACAGTGAAGAAAAATTTGTTAAACACGGTGTGGTGATACCGCTTATTATTGCAATTGTAATAACAGCTTTGTTTTTTGCGGTATATAATATTGCCCTTAAAAGCTATATTTTTAAGGAAAGAGAATTCAGTCTGTCGGATTATACCTATTCCCAGGTTAAGGAGGCTGAGCCACAGAATATTACGCCAAGGGATAACAAAATAAAAAAATCTGAACTGACCTTATATGGTGATAATACTGTTATAGGCAATGCCGTGATTCATAGCAGTCCTACCCCGATTATCATTAACGGTAACGATATCAATGGTGCGGGCAGATTTAATATCACGGATTTCAGTAAGCTGCCCGGTGAAGCAGGATGCGTCTATATGTATTGCAACAAAAAGGACTCATCCGGTATTAAAATGCTGACTGAGGGGGATGTCATTTCTGTTGAAACCTATTATGGTGTTTTTGATTATGAAATGAGAGAATCTCAGCTTGTTGACAATGACAGTCATTTGAAAAAATGTGCTGATGCTTACGGAAGGTCAATCGTTATCTATACTGATGACAGCAGCGGTTACGGACTCGGCAACAGCTATTATGCAGTAATTGCCGAGCTTATCAGTAATGATGTTGTGGTTGAATAGGGAGTTTATATGTTTACTAAAAGTTCAAGGAGAATTCTCTGCTTTTTTCTTACAATTCTAATGGTTGTTGGTATATGTCTTTTTTTGGGCACTACTATTGTCAGGGCCACACTTTGCTCGCCTGTTTATATGGAAAAGTTCCTTTCTTCAAGTAAAATAACAACTTATAATGATGATGCTTTTAATCTTTTTTTTTCACTTTTGTGTGAGTTCGACGGTTGGAAGGAAGGAGATGTGGAGGG
>VSOH01000279.1 GCA_009774735.1 Clostridiales bacterium | reverse complement strand
TTATTATATGGTACAATATCTGCGTTAATTTTCTTGATGGAGATATTGTATGAGTGAAAGTGAATTGGATGAGATATTAAAAGAGGTCAGAAGAAGATCTGATGCTGAAAACAAGGATAAGTCAGCTTCTTCGGCTTCTAATAGTTTTATAATAAGCAGAGCTGACAAAAAGCCTCAGCAGCCTAAGTATGCTGAAAAAAAGGTCGATGAGCCTGCACAAAATTTTCTTCCTAAGACTATGCCAAAGGCAGAGGTGAAAAGCGAGGATTTTGATATTCTTTCAATGGCTGAGGATTATGGCAAAATACAGCGTGAAAAGAATAAAACGGATAATAAAAGTAAAAAAGGTATCATTATTGCTGTAGCGGCTGTTATCATTGTGGCTGTGGCAGTAGTTTGCGCAGTGTTGTTTTTAGGCGAAAAGAAGGATGAAAATGCTGAAATCAAGCCTGAAAATACAAATAAATCTGCAGTGGTTGACGACGATACATTAGTAGGTGATATAAACCCTTTAACCGGTGAGGATCAGTATAATTCCTCTGCTGTCGGCAAGCGACCTGTTGCAGTTGTTGTTGAAAATGAATATTCTACTGAGGCGGTAAGACCTCAGTGGGGATTAAGTGATGCTGATATTGTTCTTGAGGGCGAGAGTGAGTTTTCAACAAGACTTCTGCTTTTTTGGGCTGATTATACGGATGTGCCTGAGCAGGTAGGTCCTACACGTTCTGCAAGACCTCCGTTTATCAGATTCAGCCAGCTTTTTGACAGTGTGTTTATCCACGCAGGTCTTTCAAAATCAAAGGGTAATTATATTGGTGCTGATACTGTTTTTGCTAATGAAAATGTTGACCATATAAATCTGCTGTCACTTTCTGAGGATGGTGGATATTTCGGAAGGGATAACAGCCGTTATACGGCAGTGGAGCATACCGGCTTTTTTAACGGAAAAAATCTTCCTGAGCTTTTAGAGAAGCAAAATATATCTACGGATATTACAGACGCAAAATTCACAAAGCTCAGCTTTAATCAAAAAGCAATTGAAATAGGACAAATTACCGCTGATGACTGTGAATTTAATTGGTCAGGCAATTGCCCTAAAACAGCTCATTTTAACTATGATTCTGACTGTCATAAGTATCTTACAACGGATTTTGATTCTAAATACGGCGAGGCAGAACTTGAATTTGAAAATTTAATTTTCCTTTTTGATGAAACGGAGTATGTAGTTAAAGAGGATTATAAGGGTTCAGGACAGAGCGAAACATATTGTGATTATAAGCTCAGCGGCGGCAGCGGAACCATCCTTTCCGAGGGCACTGCTGTGGAAATCAAGTGGGGAGTTTCAAACGGAAAGCTTTGGATGAAAACTGCCGATGGTAATGAAGTTTCACTTAATCCGGGTAAAAGCTATATAGGCTATGCATCCTCCAACCATGGCGGAAAGCTGCAGCTTAATACAAAACAAGGCTTTGACAATGATATAAGCACTGATAATCAATATAACTAAAAAATCGGCATAGGACAAATGTCCTATGCCTTTTTATTGAGAGAAATTACTTCATGCTTTCTTCGTAAGCCTTGATCATTTTCTTAACCATCTGACCGCCTACTGAACCAGCCTGCTTTGAAGTAAGGTCACCATTGTAACCATTCTTAAGGTTAACACCAACCTCTCAAGGTGTTCAATAACATCTTAAAAATAGCCTATACTGCCAATTTATTCGGTAATTCAGGCTCGTTTTGTCTAATTGTATTACTTTTTTGAATATTACCTATAAATCGATAGTATATTTTTATTTGTTGCTTGTAAGGTGTATTTTTACCTGCCGCTTGATAGCCTTCAGGTAATTCTTTTTTTCCGATTTCAATTTTTTCAATGAATGTTCTTACGATTTCTTCTGTTAATTCATCTATGTGAACATATTGTTTGGTAAGATTAAAAAACTTATCATAATTATCAACAATGTCATTCCCGATTGAAAGTTTTGCTTTGATTTCTGCTAACTGCTTTTTTAACTTAGTTGCTTCATCAGAAAGGTTAGATACCATTTTATTGAGCATGTCATCAGTTAAAATGCCGGTTGCATTATCACTATAAAGTTTTATTATTACTTTATCAATTGTATTCAATCGGTTTTCAATTGCCTTTTGA
>VSOH01000278.1 GCA_009774735.1 Clostridiales bacterium | reverse complement strand
ATCAGCATGTTTTTCATTAATCTTAAAAATTTAACCCTAAATCCTTTCCGGATTTAGGGTTTTTCTACAGGCTGAAAGAACTGTTCATATGAACAGTTCTTTTCTTTTACTATTATATTATTTCTCCTCCGGCGGAGTATACTCAAAGCTTGAAGCATTATAACCAAAATACTTTTCAACAATTGGAGTAAATTCATCAGCATCATTATAGTCAGGACTCTTCAGCTCATAAATTGCCTCATTAATTGCATCATTATACCAATCCCACTTTTTAAAGAAATAAGCATAGCTGATATTATCCAGCTCACCGTCAAGGATTTTATACGCAGAAGCCTTTTCAGCCGTGTGATAAACAAACTCGTCAACAACAAGTGCATTGATTTTGCCTGCATCAAGATCGGCAAGTGCTGCGGCAATATCCTCAGCTTTATACTCCTGAACTGCTTTGCATCCATTTTTGATTGCTGTGTGCTTATCTAATGCAGCTTTTGCAGCGCCTGTCACAACACCAACGGTTTTGCCTTCAAGTGATGCATAGTTTGAAATACCGCTCTTATCTGTAGTTATAGTAATGATTCTGTCATTAATAACATCCTCGCTGAAGGTATAATTTTCATTAACAGAGCCTGTATCCTTCTGCACTCCGCCAATCATAACATAAGCAATACAGTTTTCTCCGTCCTTATCAACGCAGTAAACATCCTCGCCGATTTTATAGTCCTTATCAACCTTAACAAACTTGTAATTCTTGTATTCATTTTTTACATTGACAAAAATTTTTTCAAACAGTTCAACATCAAAGCCCTTAACCTCACCGTTTTCCTCATAAACAAACGGTGCATTATCCTCTGTATAAGCAATAAGCATAGTTTTTGCGGTAATTTCATCAGCAGGACCGCTTTTAGAGCATCCCGCAAAACAAAGAGCAACAAGTATTGCGGAAATTACAACTGCTAAAAACTTTTTGATAACTTTCATCTCCATATCCTCCTTTTGGATAGCTAATATAATTTTATAATATTATTCACTTAAAGTCAATAGAAAACGATACAATTAAAGCCCGCATTAGGTCGGGCTCACTACTCACTTATTGAATCTGTTTTTTCTGCTGTTTCACGTTTTTTGTTTTTAACAGCAAAACCCGCAATAACAAACGCAATACCGCTTGCTATCATAACTCCCGCTATTGACAATATAATAACAGCAGTTTTTGACATTTTATAAATACCGACGGGATTTTCAGCTTCATTTAAAACGGTTTCCCCCTCTTTTTCACCATCATTAGCTCCCCCGGAGGAATACACTTTGCCTGCACTGAACTTTGATGAGTTCTCTTTTTTTGAATTTCTGCTCACAGTACCTGTCGGCGTATATTTGGTCGGCTTTTCTTTAGTCTCTGTATTATTTTTAGTATTGCTGTTCCTGTTTAAATCAGAATTCCTTACTGTGGTAGATTTTTCAGGCTTTGAAGCCTTCGATGAGCCCTCCATTACTGTCGGCTCGACATACATATCAAGTCCATAATCATAAAACAGCACCGCAGTTCTGCTGCTTCCGCCGCTATACTCACAGCTTATATGATTATACTGTTTCCTGTCAGTATTGTTCATCAGCTCAAAGCCAATTAGAATTTCACCGCCGCAGCGACTGTTTGAACAATTATCAAAATTATATGCAAGTTTTATATTTTCCTGCTCATCTGCACCTGTATTGACAAATCCATTCTTATTAACAGAAAAACAATAGCTGTTCATATCATTCCGGACGTCAAAGCTTATCACGGTATTATCATCGTCATATCCCGCAAGCTCGGTATCATAAAAAGAAAAATACATATAAAAACAACCATTTTCTTCATCAACTATCCGTTTTAAAAAGCCGTCAAAGCCTGCATTTTTCTTTTCAAAATCAAGACGCTCATCAATATCAATCCAACCATTGTATTCACTTATAACATAATTGCTGTCAAGTCCGTAAGCAGGAAATGCAGGCAAAAAAATCAGAAGCATCATCAGCGTTACAATAAGCTTGAAAATCATGCAAAAATGCCTGTTTTCTGCACTTATCATCACTAAGACACTTCCTTTCAATCAGTATAAATAAAATACAATTATTGCCAATTTTATGATATCATATTTATATAATCGTGTCAATAT
>VSOH01000277.1 GCA_009774735.1 Clostridiales bacterium | reverse complement strand
TGGTTCAGCTTGTACTCAGCCACGGGGTCGAGGTTTGCAGAAGGCTCATCAAGGATTATATATGGACATTGGTTATTGAAAGCACGGGCAATTGCAATCTTTTGACTTTCACCGCCTGAAAGCATTACACCCTTGTCATCAAATTCTCTTAATAATTCTGTGTCAGTACCGTTTTTCAGCTTTTTGCTAAAGCCGCTGTGTGAAAGCGCCTCATTGACCCTGTCACCGTCGGGGTCAACATCAAGTGCCACATTTTCACCAACTGAGCAGGAAAAAATCTGAAAATCCTGAAATACTGCGGTAAATCTGTCACGATGTGACTTTACTGTGGCGTTTTTTATGTTTTCGCCGTCAATCAGAATTTCACCCTCGCTGACATCATAAAGTCTTAAAAGCAAATTTGTGAGTGTGGTTTTTCCTGCACCGTTAAAGCCCACAAGAGCAATTTTTTCATAGGGCTTTATTGTCAGATTAATATTTTTAAGAGTCGGCTTGGTATTACCCGGATAGGTAAAGGACAGGTTTTTGATTTCAATATTTTTAGGCTCAGTGATTTTTGCCGTGAATTTTCCGTCGTTGATTTTGCTTTCTGTTTTTAAAAATTCACGATATTTTTCAATCATTTTACCCTGCTCTTCAAATCTTGCAAGTGCCCATACAGTTAAGAAATTGATTGAGGATGCAATGGCATATGCACCGTTGAAGGATGCAACAAAGTCACCTGCTGAAATTGAATGTTCAATCAGTACGCAGTAGCCGAGGTAAAGGGGAAGAACAAACATAAAGCCTAAAATCTGCACACCGAAATCCTGAATGAAATAGAGTATTGATATTTTTGACCAATATTTTTTCTGATTTTCAATAACCTTGTCAGCAGCGTCATTATAATTGTCAATCAGAATGGGTCTGATGTTATTCATTCTGACCTCTTTTGCGTAGTCCTGCAAATAAAATATGCGCTGAAAGTAGTCACTGCGTCTGTGAAACTTGGTGTTATCAATTCTTCTGCCCATCTGCAGTGCACCGATTTTTTTGCTAAGCGGCATAAATATGCCCACAAATACAAGAATAATTAAAAGACATACAGGGTCAATTGCTAAAAGAATGGAAGCTATAGTTATAAGTGATACTACGTTGCCTATGTAGTTTCTGACAAGACCGAGTATGTTCTGCATATTGTCGGACGAAGACTCGATGGTTAAAATGAAATTGTTATAAAAAGCAGGGTTATCATATGACTCAAGGTCAAGGGATTTTGCTTTTTTGTACAGTCTTTCATTCAGTCCCTTATAAACCTTTTCCTTTTCAACATTCCAGAAAAATTCCCTGAATATCCACGCCGCAAGCTTGCTGATTATCAGAACTGCCGCAACAACTGCCACTACAATATATAATCGGTTAAGATTTTCACCGCTTGCTACAACGTCAATCATATATTTTACACCAAGTACGCTTATAAGTCTTGTGGGCAGAACAAGAACAATACCCCATATGCATTCGCCGATAACCAATAGCGGTGATACGGAGAACAAAAGTTTTAGAAAATACATTATATTTGAAAGCATGGAGTGCTCTGCTTTTTCTTTTTTAGTTTTCATATTTTCCCTCCTCTCTGTAGCTTTTTGACTGCAGGCTGAACATTTTTGCGTATTCGCCATGCTGTGCCATAAGATCAGTATGATTACCGCTTTCTATTATTTGTCCGCCGCTTAAAACATAAATTTTGTCGGACAAAACAGCACTTGAAAGCCTGTGTGATATGTAAATTACCGTTTTGTTTTTTGTTGCAGAAATCAGATTTTCATACATTCTATATTCAGCAATGGGGTCAAGGGCAGAGCTTGGCTCGTCAAGTATTGCAAGGTCAAAGTTCTTGGCAAATAATCTTGCCGTTGACACCTTCTGATTTTCACCGCCTGAAAGCCCGGCACCGTTTTCATCAAATTCACGTGTTAAAAGTGTGTCACCGCCATTAGCAAAGGAACTGATTTTATTCCACACACCGCTTTGGATTAAAGCCTTTTCGGCGATTTTCTTGTCTTCATCGTCACATCTGCGGCAGATAACATTTTCAAAAACGGAAATTGCAAAGTTTTTGTAATCCTGAAAAACTGTTCCGAATCTGTTTCGCAGGGAGTCAATATCATATTCCTTAATAT
>VSOH01000276.1 GCA_009774735.1 Clostridiales bacterium | reverse complement strand
CCGACATCAATCGTATAGACCTTATGTGTTTTGTTGGTCTGGAGCGTGTAGCGTTCCATTGCATTCAAAAGGCATTCTCTGATTTTCACTTTCAGTTCAGCAGGGTTATCTTTTAATACAAAGTCCATTGCCTCAACACGATACTGAAAGGTCATAAAACTTAGTTCGGAATGCGCTGTTATGAAGATGATAAAACCACGAGGGTCAAACAATCTGATTTGCTGTGCCAGCTTCATTCCGTTCATATCGCTGTTCAGGTCAATATCAAGAAAATAAACACCTGTATTCTGACTGTTCCTAATCTCATCGAGTAACTCATAAGGATTCTCTGTGTCCAAAACAAGCTGCATATCCAGCTCTTCTATCAGAACAGTATTCTGAATAATTTGTACGATAGCTTGACGCTGTATATCGTTATCCTCGCACACAAAAATATTCAGCATATATGTCACTCCTTCCCGACAGCAAGTTCCATATGCTGTACAAAACAACCGCCTTGCATTGTTGTTTCCAACAGCACATTGTTATAGGAACCGATGATTTTCTGCGCATTGGAAAGTCCGATTCCCTGATGCCCTGACTTTGTACTAAAACCCTTTTGCTTCAATTTATAAAGTTCCAAACTGTTATCCTGAAAGCTATTGCTTATGATGATTGATACACTATCAGCATTTTGAATGATATTTAACCCTATTTTCGGCTGCTGCGTTTCCAGCGTTGCCTCAATAGCGTTATCTAAAAAGATGCCCAGTATTCTGGCAAGATCTATGGTATCCATCAAAAAACTATCCACTTTATCTGGAATATCAATTGTAACATCAATACCCGACTCGTGAGCATAAATCATTTTTGCGGAAAGCAGACTTTTGATTTCCAGCACACCGATATTGCTGAGCTGATTCAGCTTATAATCACCTTGGTCAATCAGATTCTTGGTTGGTAAGATTTTGTTTTCAAAAAATGCCTTTAAATCTTCCGTATCACCATTTTCAACATAGCCTGACATAGAGAGCAGAATATTAATATAATCATGCTTAAAAGAACGCATACTGTTATACATAGCTTCCAAATTTTGAGTATAATCCTGTAAATCCTGCAGGGCTTTCTGCTTTGCTTCAGTCTGTATTTTTTCCAGATAAAAACGGCGCATAGCCAGAAGCAGAAAAAGCATAACAAGCAGATATCCCGAAATATGCAAAACATTATTATATATCATTTTGCCGACAGAACCATTTTGTCCCGGAAGCAAATCATCAAACAGAAATATGGTTATCAGGAGCAGTAATGCAGCATCAATCAAATACCATGTCTGCCCAAAGCGTAAAACCCCTTTACCTGACAGTAATAACTTTTTTAACAGTTTACCGCAAAGCAAAGTAATAAGATATAACAGCAAAATATGAATTAACTCTACACCAAAGGAAAAATACTGATTATCTGATAAATCCGAAGGAATTACCGCAACTAAAATATTTTTAATTAAAGAAGACATTATGCTGGTAAGCACAAAGCCAATCATACCCATACAAATATTCTGTGAAGCCGTATCTCGGTTGGCAACCAATCCAAAAATACAGATTGCAACTAAAATACCGAACAAACCATATGGCACACAGGAGAAAATCGTTACAGGAATTCCTGTAAGCAATGTCAGCATAAAAAGCATGATAAATGCTTTCAGACTCATACGCTGAGGCCACACATTGCGAATAACCAGAGAAAGTGAAAAATATGATAAAACCATTCCCACATATTGCATGACACAGCCCTCCTCTTAGATTAACTGTGCTAATTATACTATATGTGTTTCTTTGTATCAAGCATCGCTCTGCGAAAATGATGAATAAATGCGTACTTTGCAGAGAAAAAACGCACTTATTCACGAAACAAAGCATTTTATGACTGTTTTGAAAAAACTGTTGCTTTTTCCGATATACTATTTTGCGATAAAGATATTTGTTTCGGAAAGGAAGTATAAAATCATGAAAAATTTTTTAAAAGGTGTTGCCACAGTGGCAGTTGTAATGATTGTTAGTCTAATCATCCATATTATCTGCAATAAAAATGGCATTAATTTAGATTCAACAGTAACAGGTACAGTATCAGCAATGTCTGCTTTGCTGATTTATCGCGGATTAACGAGAAAAGAAAAAACAAAAAATGATTGAAAAAAACGAA
>VSOH01000275.1 GCA_009774735.1 Clostridiales bacterium | reverse complement strand
CAGCAGAACCCTGCATAATAGCAGAACTTGAATATCTTACATAACAATAGCGTCTGCACCAATTGACTCAGCAGCCTGAATCATACGCTGTGTTGCAATGTCACGAGCCTCTGAAAGCATTTTGGTATATGAACCAAGCTCACCGCCAACGATTGACTTTAAGCCTGCACCGAAATCCTTAACAAAGTTTTTTGATGTAACTGCATTACCGCAAACCATTCCCAAATGGTTAATAGTTTTGCCGTTAATCGTTTCTGTTGTAACAATAATCATTTGTATGTATCTCCTCAAATAATAATTTACATTTCTTCGCAGTAATCAAATACCTCTACAGGTAAATCTTCTTTATCACAACTGATTGTGAAGTAGAAGTTAACATCTGTTGCCTCTGAAAGTTCTGAAAGCATTTCAAAGAACTGAGATAATTTTTCATACTCTCTGCCAACAATTTTGAATGTAGCATCAACGAGAATATCCGTAACATCATAGTTACCGGCACAGATTCCGGCAAGGAAACCATAAAAAGCCTTGTGACCATTGATTAAATATGTATCTGTTTCAAGCAGGCGAGCCTTGGATGAAACATCATAAGTCAGCTTTGGTTCTTTCTCAACGCAAACAACATTGCCGTCTGAGCTTTCAACACAAGCATTAACCTGATCAATCAATTTTTTTGTTTTTCCCGTACCTTTATTACCTATGATAAGTTTAATCATATTAGAATTCCTCCCAGGTATTTTATTTACAGTTACATATTAACATATGCCAAGTCTTTTTTCAAGACTTTCTTTTTCCTTTTCATAACCCGGCTTACCTAAAAGAGCAAACATATTCTTTTTATAGCTCTCAACACCAGGCTGATTGAAAGGATTTACACCAAGAATGTAACCGGAAACAGCACATACCTTTTCAAAGAAATAGATTAAATAACCAATCTCATTTTCAGTAATAGAATCACATTCAATGACAAGATTACCAACACCGCCGTCAGTATGAGCAAGCAGTGTACCCTGACGAGCCTTTTCGTTAACATAGCTCATTGAACGGCCTGCAAGGAAATTAAGACCATCAATATTACCTTCCTGCTCGGTGATTAAGAAATCATCGTGCGGATTATTGAACTTAATAGCAGTTTCAAACATCAGGCTGCTGCCGCTTTCCTGAATATACTGACCTACTGAATGCAAATCAGTTGAGAAAATACAGGAAACAGGATAAAGACCCTTTCCGTCTTTACCCTCACTCTCGGCAAATAGCTGTTTCAGCCATTCGTTAAACATTGCCATACAAGGCTCATAAGAAACAAAGCACTCAAGTTTTGTGCCTTTATTATAAAAAGCATTTCTTACTGCTGCGTATTTTAATACAGGGTTTTCCTCAACAGTTACAGCATTTAAACTGTTTTGTGCTTCTTTTGCGCCGGACATAAGCTTATCAATATCAATACCTGCAACAGCGATAGGAAGAAGACCGACAGCAGTTAAAACAGAAAATCTGCCGCCAACATCATCAGGAACAACAAATGTTTCATAACCTTCTTCATCGGCAAGCTGCTTTAATGTGCCCTTGGCTTTATCAGTTGTTGCAAAAATTCTTTTTGCTGCTTCATCAGCAGAATACTTATTGTAAACCAAATCACGGAATACACGGAAAGCAATAGCAGGTTCGGTTGTAGTTCCGCTCTTACTGATAACATTAACACAAATATCCTTCCCCTCACAGATTGAAACAAGTTCTGTAAGCATTGATGGACTGATTGAATTACCAATAAAATAAATATCAGGTGTATCTTTTTTTATTGAATTATAGTTCGGTGACTTAAGGCATTCAATAACCGCTCTTGCACCAAGATAGGAGCCGCCGATACCGATTACAATAAGAATGTCCGCATTATCCTTAATGTATTCAGCAGCTTTTTTAATTCTGTCAAACTCTTCCTTATCATAATCCGTAGGAAGGGTAAGCCATCCAAGGAAATCATTGCCCTCGCCTGTTTTGCTGTGCAATGTATTCATAGCCTCAACTGCCTTAGGCTCAAGAGCCTTGATATCTGCAGCAGACACTATACCCTCTGCGTGATTTGAAATAAATTTCATAGACATGGTACCACCTCAAATTTGTATAACATATTGTCAAATTTTGCTTGAATAAATATATTACACCCTGTTGATGAACTATTCAACACATTTTTAAATATTCGTTAATAAGTGT
>VSOH01000274.1 GCA_009774735.1 Clostridiales bacterium | reverse complement strand
TAAAGCTTTCTTGCAGTGGGGTCAAGGGTTGCAAACAGCTTGTCCTCCTGCAGAACGCCTGCATCTGTCAGTCTGTTCATAAGCGTTGACTTGCCCGCATTGGTATAGCCGACGATTGCCACTGCCATTACACCATTCTTTTTTCTGCGGCTGTGCTGCATATTACGGCGTTTTTCAACATCGGCAAGTTCTTCCTTGATATACTGAATTTTACGTCTTATATGCCGTTTATCGCTTTCCAGCTTAGTTTCACCGGGACCTCTTGTACCGATGCCGCCGCCGAGCCTTGAAAGACTTGTGCCCTTGCCTGTAAGCCTTGGCAAGGAATACCTGAGCTGAGCAAGTTCAACCTGAAGCTTACCCTCCTTTGATCTCGCCCTGCCTGCAAAAATATCAAGAATCAGAGTTGTTCTGTCAACAACTCTCGTATCTGTTCGGTCCTCAATATTTCTTACCTGAACAGGCGTCAGCTCGCCGTCGGCAATTATCAGATCAATATCATTGCTTTCACAGAATTCAGCAATCTCCTCAAGCCTACCCTTGCCAACAAAGGTTGCACCTTCAATCGTGGATCGCTTCTGTATCATTTCACCGACGACCTCAGCTCCTGCTGTTTTGGCAAGCTCACTAAGCTCGGCAATTGACACCTCGGCATCATAGTCACCTGTATCAACCGCAATCAGCAGTGCTTTTTCCTGCTTTTCTTTATTTATAATATCCAAATCCATAAATTATCCTTATTTATTAACCAATGCCTGAAGAACCTTGTTTGCAATCGGTCCTGCTGTCTGCGAGCCTGAATTACCCTTTTCAACCATCACAACAAAGGCATAGGGATTTTTTTCATCATCCATAAAGCCTGCAAACCATGCAGTGTTGTTCGAGTTGATTTCATCTATCTGGGCAGTACCCGACTTTGCACAAAGGTTAAGCCCCTCATAATTATAATCGCCATATTGCTCTAAAACATTATTGCGCATAAGACTTTTCATCTGTGCGGCAGTTTCACTGTCAAGGAGCTGAGTTTCACGCTTTGCAAAATCAAGGTCGAGTGCCTTGCCTGCTTTATTGAACAGAGAATCAACAAGATTATATGAAACAGCCTTGCCGTCATTCGCAATAGCACCCACAAGCCTGAGCATAGCCACAGGTGGTATTCTTGTATCGCCCTGTCCTATTCCTGTCCAACCGATATAATCATCAGCATCTCCCTTTTCGAGGAAAAATTTGCCCTGCAGGGAGTTAATATCACCGCTGATTGATACTGCCGAGGTAAGTCCTAAATTTTTAGTCGTTTCTGCCAGCTTTTCAGGTCCAAGCTCAATGGCAATCTGAGCAAAGACAGCGTTGCAGGATTTTGCCAATGCTTCTTTAAAAGTAAGCGTTCCGTGATATGCATTGCATTCGATAGGCTTGCCCTTTCCCGGGTCATATTCACCTACACAGTTAAATTCCCTGCTCATAATATCAGGAATATTTTCAATAGCACATATAGCAGTAACAAGCTTAAAGGTTGAGCCGGGCGTATACAAACCGCCCAAAAGCCTGTTGATATATGCGCCATTATAATATTCATTTGTATCAATATCATCGGGCTTATTTTCAACATCATAGCTTGGAGTTGATACCATACAAACCAAATCACCTGTTTTATAGTTGACAACACCTACACAGCCTGCCCTGTAATCACGCAGTGCATCATATGCTGCATTACATACATCTGCATCAATAGTAAGCTCCAAGTCATTACCGCTGCCGTTTTTCATAACGGAATAAATGCCTGTCAATGCATTATAGCCTGTTAATTTTGACTTATACACACTCTGTACACCGGTTGAAATAAAACCTGCTGTGTCGCCGACTGTATGGAGCGTGCTTTTTCTTGTCGTGTCTGATTCGTTATAAACTCTTTTCCCGTTCACTGTTTCAGCCAGCACGGTGCCGTTCGTATCGGTTATTTTGCCTGCGCCAATCATTTCACCATTATAGTATAAATGACTGTTATAAGGCATCATAACCCATTTTGAGCCCTCACTCATAACACTATAGGTCAGAAAACCGATACCGCCGATAAAGGCAATAATTAAAATGAGGAGAAAAAGACCTCGTCTTGTAATCATTTTCATTTCTTCTTCGTACCTCCTTTAATACCGCCGAGATAGCTATAGGTGCGTATATCGGATGCCTTAATGAACGCAAGCACTGCCCAGCAGCTAATCAT
>VSOH01000273.1 GCA_009774735.1 Clostridiales bacterium | reverse complement strand
GTTTTACACAATATTCATTTTTGTAGTCACTAAATGTACCATTGTCTAAGTTCATACGAATTTCAGACATTAAATTATTGTAAAAATAAAGATTATGCATTACTGCTAAGCGCATACCGAGAATTTCGTTTGCTTTAATAAGGTGACGCACATAAGCACGAGAGTATTTCTGACAGGTCGGACAATTACAGGTTTCATCTATTGGTCTGCTGTCCTTGTCATATTTGGCATTATTTATATTAATAATACCTTCTTTAGTAAACAGATGACCATGTCTTGCATTCCTTGAAGGCATAACACAATCGAATAAATCAACTCCCCTGCTGACAGCCTCCAAAATATTCCCCGGTGTACCGACACCCATCAGATATCTTGGCTTGTCTTTTGGAGCGAAAGGCTCAACAGCAGAAATGATTCTGTACATATCCTCTTTAGGCTCTCCTACCGCAAGACCGCCGATTGCGTAGCCATCCAGGTCCATTGAAGCGATCTGCTTCATATGCTCTATTCTGAGGTCATCATATGTGCAGCCCTGATTAATGCCAAACAGAAGCTGATTTTTATTTATTGTAGTATCAAGACTATTGAGCCTGTCCATCTCAATTTTACAGCGTTCCAGCCAGCGTGTTGTACGCTCGCAGGATTCTTTAGCATATTTATATGTCGCCGGATTTTCAACACATTCATCAAAAGCCATAGCTATTGTAGAGCCCAGGTTTGATTGAATCTGCATACTTTCCTCAGGACCCATAAATATTTTTCTGCCGTCAATATGAGAATTGAAGGTTACACCTTCTTCAGTAATTTTATTCAGCTTTGCAAGACTGAACACCTGAAATCCGCCGCTGTCAGTCAGAATCGGTCTATCCCAATTTGTGAATTTATGGAGTCCGCCCATATCGAAAATGAGCTTATCACTTGGTCTTACGTGCAAATGATACGTATTACAAAGCATAACCTGACAGTTAATATTCTTCAAATCATCGGTTGAAAGACCGCCCTTGATTGCCGCAGAGGTTGCAACATTCATAAATGCAGGAGTCTGTACAGTACCATGAACTGTTTCAAACTCCCCTCTTCTTGCGTTTCCTTCATTTTTTAATAATGTATATTTTGACATAATTTACCTCATTTATTACAACATAATATAAAATTCAATTAAATATCAGCTTATAAACATTGCATCACCGAAGGAGAAAAAACGATATTTTTCAGCGACTGCCGTATTATATGCGTTCATTATATTATCATATCCTGCCAAGGCTGCAACAAGCATTATAAGTGTACTCTCAGGAAGATGAAAATTTGTAATAAGCGCATCAAGGCATTTGAATTTATACCCCGGGTATATAAAAATACCTGTGTCGTCCTCATCCTCACAAATACAGCCGTTTTTTGACGCAACACTTTCAACAGTTCTGCAGCTTGTTGTACCTACACAGATAACACGCTTTCCGTTCTTATGTGTTTCATTAATAAGATCAGCGGTTTCCTTTGGCATTATATAGTGTTCCTTATGCATAATATGTTTTGTGACATCATCAACCTTAACCGGTCTGAAAGTCCCCAAACCCACATGAAGGGTTACATATCCGATATTGATTCCTTTTGCTTTGATTTCTTCAAGCATCTCAGGTGTAAAATGAAGTCCTGCCGTCGGAGCTGCTGCCGAGCCTAAATTCTCGCTGTAAACAGTCTGGTATCTTTCCTTATCCTCAAGCTTTTCCTTTATGTAAGGCGGCAGAGGCATCTGACCGATTTCGTCAAGCACAGAATAGATATTATCATTACATTTAAAACGAACTAATCTGTTGCCGTCGTCCTTAACTTCAATAACCTCACACTCGAGCTGATCATTACCGAATGTAAATTCCGCACCGACTCTTGCTTTCTTTCCGGGACCGCAAAGGCATTCCCACACAAGGTTTTCAATCTGTTTTAATAGCAGAAATTCAACAACAGCACCTGTTTCTTTTTTTATACCGTAAATTCTTGCCGGGATTACTCTTGTGTTATTCAGAATTAAGCAGTCACCTTCACTAAGATAATCTGTTAAGTCACGAAATACTTTGTGCTGTATTTCTCCTGTTTTTTTATCAAGAAGCATCAGTCTTGATGCATTTCTCGGTTCAATCGGAGTCTGTGCAATCAGCTCCTCAGGTAAATTATAGTAAAAATCTGAAGTTTTCATTATATTCTCCATAAATTATAATTGACATATATATATAC
>VSOH01000272.1 GCA_009774735.1 Clostridiales bacterium | reverse complement strand
AAATTAAATATGTGTTTATGTTTTTTATTCGGTATGAACAATGCCGATACATAATCAACCGTATTAAAAATGCAGTTGGAATTAATTAATATAGACTTGAATTAAGTCGTTTACATAGTGAGTAAACACGCTATGCAGGCGGAGCTGAAAAGGCTCTGCTTGTTTGTGTTATTCACTTATGTAAACGGCTTTTTTATTGCCGAAAATCAAAATAGAATGACCGTCTGAATGGGATATATTACTGCCATGACATCTATTGATAGAGCGGTATAACTTCGCTGAAAAGGGATAGGAACTACATTCAGATAGAACGGCAAAAAGTGTGTCCTACACTTTAGCGAGCATCGGATTTATATATAAATCCAAAATGTTAGGGAAACATTTTCCCTAAGACCTTTTAAGAATGGAGATGATTAATTGAAAGAAAAATTTACACATTGTATCAGTTTAAATTATGGTGACAGTCAAAGACTGAAGTTGTATGCAAAAATATGTGGAGTTACTCAATCACAGATAGTTAGTACACTAATTAATAATAAAGTGCCAAAGCCTATGCCGGATAAAAGGTTTTGGGAACTGATGAATAAGCACTATGCAATTCAGGATTGTATCACAGAAAATGCAAACGGAAATGATAAAATTCTGCAAGCCTGTACTGACCTTGATAAATGGGTACTTGAATTTCAAAATGAAATGCTTTTACCAAAGGAGGCTGCATAATGGCAACAACAAGTTTGTGGCATATAAAAGGAAAGTTATGTGATTTGATTGATTATGTAGAAAATCCTGACAAAACAAATTTGAATGACAGGTTAAAAGATTTTGTAAATGTATTCTCATATGACACAAATCCTATCAAGACAAATAACAAACAATTTGTTACTGCTATAAACTGTAAAAAAGAAATTGCTTTACAGCAGATGATACTCACTAAAAAGCAATTCAATAAAGAAGATAAGTATATTGCTTGGCACGGTTATCAAAGTTTTAAGCCTGATGAGGTAACACCCGAACTCTGTCACGAGATAGGAGTCAAACTTGCAAAGCAAATGTGGTCTGACAGATTTCAGGTTATAGTGTCAACTCATCTTGATAGAGAGCATCTGCACAATCACTTTTGTTTTAACTCAGTTTCATTTCTTGATGGAAAGAAATATAACTACTCAAAATCAGAAATGCAAAGACTTCGTGACACATCAGATTTAATCTGTAAAGAGTATGGCTTATCTGTTATTGAAACAAGCAATAAATCTAAAGCACCAAGCAGAACATTGTACCTCGCCGAAAGGAACAACGAGCCTACAAAGTACAACCTAATGCGAACTGCTATTGATGAGTCGATTGCTATTAGTCCAACATCTAAAGAGTTTGTAAAGATTATGAGGAAGAAAGGCTACCTTGTAAATCTCAATCCAGAAAGAACATATGCAACGATTCGTTCAATAAATGACAGCCGAAATACAAGACTGAAAACGCTTGGTGAAAGTTATGATCGGAACAGTATTATTCATCAGATAAACACACAAGATGGCATTGCTTTATTCCTTGCATTCAAAGAGTTTAACAGAGAAAGTAAAACGAAATATGTCAAGACAAAAAAATATACTTTCAAAGGCTCGTTTGCAACAGTCAAAAAAGTAACAGGCTTAAAGGCATTGTATCTGTATTATTGCTATCGGTTAGGTTATTTGCCGAAAAAGAAACAGCATAAGCCTTTATCACCCGAAATGAAACAGGCTTGGAGAAAGATTGATAAACTATCAAATCAAGTCAGATTGATTTCAAAATATGATTTGTATGATACAGATGAGGTTAAACAATTCATCAGTGATAACAAAAAACAAATTGTAACGATTGCAAATCAAAGAAATCAGATTTATAACAAGCTTCGAAGATGTAAGGATACTGATAAAATATCACGACTTAAATCCGAAAGAGATTGTTGTTCTGCAAAACTAAAACGATTAAGAACTGAAATCAAAACTGCTAATGCAATTCTAAATGATGTTGACGAAATAAAGATGAACATAAAAACTGAAACAAACATACAGCATCAAAAATTTGCAGTCAGCAGAACTAAATCGCAAAGGAGGGATTTGCAATGGGTGAGGTAGTAAATTTTAACAGCATAAAATTACATTATATGCCAACAATAATTCAGGAAAGGCGTGTTGGCAGACTGTTTACGAAATCACAACTTGTTGAGTGCCGCAAGGCTGATTTTAATACTTGCAAAATA
>VSOH01000271.1 GCA_009774735.1 Clostridiales bacterium | reverse complement strand
AATTTCAAACAGCTCAAGCATATTTACTTTCCCACTCCTATCATTTTTATTTCACGATAATTATCACTTCCGTTAACCAAATCCTTTTGCGAAATCAAGCCGTATTGATAGCGTTTAATTTCATATGAACCATCACCCGCAGCTTCAGCATCATAATCATAAATAACTAAAACCTCTGATTCAAGTACGGCACGGAACTCCAAGCTCCATCCAAGACTTTTATTTACAAGTTTGGAATGTTTTACTTCACCTGTATTTATATCTACAAAATATAAGGTACTGTCTTTAGTTGTATCCGGCTCCTGACAGCATAAATAATCACCTATAATATGGGATATATAATTTTGTTTAAGCGTACAGATTTGCTTTTCTTTTCCTGTAGTCAGATCAATGCTTTTTATAACATCTTCATCGGAGGTTGAACAATACAGCATATTTTCCCGGATTTGGTAGGAAGGCAAGACTTTATTTTTAATACGAAAAACTTCCTTTGGTTTATTCTCCTTTAGATTCAGGGTAGCAAATACTAAATCTGATTTATCATATAATGCCTTGTATGTGTCATCATCCTGTTTTTCTTCAAATGATAATTCTTTTCCGAAATCATTACCTGTTAAAACAAGCGACTGATCAAAACAGCCTCGCACATTCCAATTGATACTGTCATTAAAATCCAATGAACACATAAGCTTTTCTTCTCTTTTTTCTACATCAAGAAATACAAGATTTTTTTCAGATGAAGTGTTGTAAGTGCTTGCTCCGTGACGCTCGGCAGATAATTTTTTAGTGATTACATAAATTCCATTTTCATTGCCGAGCACCAAATCTTCAAGTGTAACCAATGAATCAAATGCATATATTTTTTCTCGGTCTGTTCCGTCAAGATTTGCACGGTACAGAATGGTAGGTATACTTTCTGTTTTTTCATCAAGAGACTTATTCTCAAAAGAAAACTCTGTACTAACCTCTCCGGAGCGATCCATATCCTTGCTCAGAATATAAAGCTTGTCATTATATATAAAAATCAATGTAGTAGCTGACGGAAAATCATCATTCAAAAATACGGATGAACAATCTGCGGTGTTATGATTGCATCCGGTATCACTGCAAAGATAAATTTCCTGTTGTGTCTTAAAATCCATATACATCATATGGGAAGCGAAATCACCGTTTTGAAGCCGATCACAGTCCTCCGTTAAATAGTAATAGCCGGCTTTGGAAGAACAGCCGAAGCCATCTCTTTTACACAGCAATTCCAAATTTCCGCCGCCGTCAAAACTTATTCCCTGTGTTTCGGATAAATTTTCACTCTCAAATACAGTTTCACTGCCGCATGCACACAGAGAGAAAGCCATGATAATAATCAGCAGTAATGTTATCGTTTTTTTCATAAAAAAGACCTCCTTGTTTTTCTCATTTGAGAAGCTTACAAGGAGAGTCTAAAATACAAATGTCAAAAAAAAGTCAAATTCCAATTATAATTTTAACAGTTGCTCCGTTTTTTTCATTATTTGACAATTCTAAATTTCCACCGTGCTTTTGGCAGAGTATTCTGCTTATTGTCAAACCTATTCCCATATGCCCGTCTTCCTTCGGCTTAGGCAGAAGAAGATTTGAATTATTTTCAAGTATATCGTCTGAAAACCCGCAGCCATCGTCTGAAACAGAGATAATCAGATATTGCTTTTCTGTTGAAAATGAAATTGTAATCTTTTCTTTTGCAAACCTTATTGCATTACCGAATATATTTTCTAGTATTCGGTAAACTGCAGTTGCATCAAATTTCACAAAGCAATCCTTCAGATTATTCGTTACAATCAGCTGAATATTAGATCCTGACGCTATAATGGAAAAATCATCTTCTATGTCTTTCAAAAATTCCAAAACAGGCGTTTTTTTCGGATTCATTTTCACATCTTCAAACTGATTTATCATTTTTATGGATTCGGTATAATACTCAAGGCGTTTTGCGGCTTTATTCAGATTATCCGATATTCTCAATATGCGCTGTATACTTAGCTTTCCGTTTGGAAGATTAAGCTGAAGATATTCGGTATATCCCTCAATAATCGCAATCGGATTTCGTAAATCATGTGCAATGGAAGCCTGCATCAATTTTCGTTCTTCAAGCATTTTCCATAGGATTTTGTTGTTTTCGTACAAAGTCATACGCATATGCTCAAAGGATTGACATAATGCTCCCATTTCATCGTTGAATCCGTATTGAATTGAAAAATCAAGAT
>VSOH01000270.1 GCA_009774735.1 Clostridiales bacterium | reverse complement strand
TTCTCAACATCTGCCAGCGTGTAGAATTTGTAATCTGACTTTTTCTACACGCTGAACGGACTGATAGTAATTATCAGTCCGTTTTAATTGTTGGAAGTATTTTAATTAAGCTCTTTTCCGTTTTTGAATTTATATGAAATATCTTTTCCGCCGTAGCCTTTCAGTCCTTTTATTTCACCGCTCCAGCTATCAGGCAGTGCCCTGTTTTTAAACATTTCTGCAATACCTGCACAAACGCCGAAGTTGCCGTCAATCTGGAACGGCGGATGTGCATCAAACAAATTCGGATATGAACCACCGCCCCACACAAGTGTGATTTTGAAAGGTGACGGTTTAATGTATGTAAGCTGCTGTTTAATGAGCCTCAATGCATTTTTGCCGTTCCCCAGCCTTGCCCACAGGCAGACCTTCCAGCCCAATGACCAGCCTGTACCTCCAAAGCCGCGTACATTAAGTGATTTTTCTGCCGCCTTGTTAAGCTCATCATTCTGAATAAAGCGTGACGGATAAATGCAGTATAAATGACTTACATGTCTGTGCTCAACCTCGGTTTCTTCAAATTCCTCAATCCATTCAGGTATTCTGCCGTCGCTTGCAGGCTTAACCTGCTGAATTTCAGGAGCCTCAAATCCAAGTTCTCTGCAGTTTTCAAAGAAATCAAAAAGAATTTCTCTGTCCATTGATGGCATATATGTCGGTGCAAGGCATACACCGTTATCCTTATAATTATTTTCAGGACTGATTGACGGACATGTGACAAGCTCGCCATTGTGTTCAACTAAATAGTCGTTGTAAAATTCAAGACAGCTTTTAAACATCGGAATTAATTTTTCTTTATATTCCTCATCATTTATGTATAGATAATGCTCATAAAGCTGATTGAGTATCCACGGCAGGCTCATACTCCAAGGTGCATACTGGCATGAATCACCGTCACCGTCAGGATAGCCTGCAGGGTATGATGCTCCCCATATATCCGTGTTGTGGTGCGAGCAGGCACCGCCGCAGTTATAATAATCCTTTGCAGTTACAGAGCCGTTATAAATTAGCTTTTCGGCTAATTCTGTTAATGGCTCAAAGCATTCGCTCAGATTGGCAATATCTGTGCACCAGTAATTCATTTCGGTATTTATATTTGTTGTGTAGCTTGATGACCAGGGTGCTCTCAGATGTGTATTCCATATTCCCTGCAGAGTCATTGCTTTTGTGCCTTTTCGTGATGCCGATATTGTCAAATATCTTCCGTACTGGAATAATAACGCAATAAGCCCGTTGTCATCATTGTGTTTTTTCATTCTTTTTATTCTTTTATCAGTTGTTAAATCATCACGGCTGCCTTCGAGTGTAATGCTGACCCTGTTGAATAAGGATGAAAAATCCTTGCGGTGCTCATCGAGCAGAAGCTTGTAAGTTTTGATGCTTTCAAAATAATTCAGTGCATTTTTATACGCATCGCCTGTGGGCATGGATTTGAAGTCAATAAAGCTTGTGGCAAGTGAAATAAGCAGGGTAGTGTCCTTTTGATTTGTTACCTCAATGCAGTCACCATTAAAAACAGCATTGCCCTGTACCTTGACAATACCGCAGAAATCCATACCCTTGTCGCCCCAAACAATGGTTTCACCCTGATTATAATACGGTGGCATACAGACCTCCGGTGCTTTGCCTTTGATTACAAGACTGTCCTCAATAGTTTCGACCTTATGGTGAAGCTGGCTGTTTAAGCGTACCTTAAAGCTTATGCCACGGTCACTATGTATGTTAACAACCATTAGCTGTGCCGGATGTGAAACAAAAACCGTCTGACAAAAGCCGTTTGCTTTAACCTTTGCAACACCTGTTTCCAGATCAAGAGTCCGTTCATAGTTCTTTTTTGGCGCATTTTTATATTCAATTATCAGATCACCGAAAGGAAGATAAGCCTCACTCCAATGACCGTGCATATCTTTATTGAGAATATCCTTTGCCTTTTCGTAATTCTTATTGAAAATCGCATCTCTTACAGCATCAAGATGCTTGCCTGCATCCTTTTTGTTCAAATCCTTCGGATAACCGGACCAAAGGCTGTCCTCGTTTAATGCAATTCTCTCCTTTTTCAGATTGCCGAATACAAGTCCGCCTATTCTTCCGTTACCGATAGGTAGTGCCTCTTCAAAATATTTTGCTTTTTTTGTATAATATAATTTATTTTCCATATTTTGATTGTACTAAATGTTATTATAAATTGCAAGTTGTTTTATTTTGTGTTATTATAAAAATATAAATAGGGAGGT
>VSOH01000027.1 GCA_009774735.1 Clostridiales bacterium | reverse complement strand
TAGCAACCTTTAAGCGTTATGAGAAAAAATATCTCATAACCAAAGAGATGCTCGACCGAATTTTGCCCTCTATGCTGGAGTACATGGAGCTCGACCCATTTTGTCTTAATGGTAATGAATATAGAATTTACAGTATTTATTACGACACAGATAATCATGATGTCATTAGGCAAAATTCCTCCGGACCTGTTTACAAGGAAAAAATGAGAATTCGTTCTTATTACGACCGCAAGGATCCGGAAGATAAAATCTTTATGGAAATAAAGAAAAAAAGTGAGGGTCAGGGAAACAAGCGAAGAATTAAGCTTAAAATTAAGGAAATTGAGCCTTTTGTCAACGAGGGTATCCTGCCGAAAACAAAGGATTACCTGTCTGCTCAGGTTGCGAAGGAGCTGCAATACTACCTTAAAATGAATAAGGTGCACCCTGCACTTTACGTTCAGTATGACAGGCTTGCTTTATTTGGCAAAGAGGACAAAAATTTCAGAATGACCTTTGACAGAAATGTCAGAACAAGAAGGTCAAATTTTGTGTTTGGTGAAAGTGATGCTGATGAGCTGCTTCTGCCCGGCGGTGAGTACATAATGGAAATTAAAATCCTTGGTGCAATGCCGCTTTGGCTCACAAGGCTTCTCAGTGAAAACGGCTTATTCAGCCACGGCTTTTCAAAATACGGTGTTAAATACAAGCGTGATGCCGCCGAACACAAGCTTATATACCATATGACCGACAAGGATGGTAATGAGCTTGGCTTTGAAGATTTTAACTAAAGTTGAATTATAAGGAGAGAATACAATGAATTTTAATGATTTGATTTCAAGTGCCGCAACAGGCGACATTGCAAGCTCACTTACAATAGTAAGCGTGCTTGAGATTTTGGCAAGCTCGGTTATCATAGGTCTGGTAATCAGTCTTGTATATCTGTTCACACATAAAAAAGAGGGCTACAGCCAGGCATTCTGTGTAGCACTTATCTTACTTGCACCTATCGTAGGTCTTGTAATTTTACTTATCGGCAATAATGTGGCAAGAGCATTCAGCCTTGCAGGTGCATTTGCACTTATCCGTTTCCGCAGTGCCCCCGGCGATCCTAAGGATATTGCATTTGTATTCCTTTCAGTTGTAATGGGTCTTGCCTGCGGTATGGGCTACTGGTTATATGCAGCTATTGCAACAGTAGTTATCTGCCTTGTTATAATCATTCTTCACCTTACAAACTATGCAGGCAAAAAAGGTGATGTTTATACACTTAAGATTACAGTGCCTGAAACCCTCAACTACGTTGGTGCATTTGATGAAACACTTAACAAATATACCAATTCTTTCAAGCTGGTCAGGGTTAAGTCAGTTGACTTCGGCGCTTTATTTGAACTGAGCTTCACGGTTGAACTTAAGGATGACAAGCAGATGAGAGAAATGCTTGATGACCTTAGAGCAATGAACGGCAACTTAAAAATTATGCTTTCAACTGAGGCTCCTGCTGTAAAAAGCTTCCATTTTCAATAAAAAGTTATCAGGAACGCTTAAGGCGTTCCTGAACGTGTTTTATAAGCAAAAACGAAAGTCACAATATCTTGTGTATATTAATAAAATAACAACAAATAAAAGCTGGTGATTAAATGAAATTAAAAAAGACTATATCCATATTACTTGCGGCAGTAATCACTGCAACAGCATTCACGGCATGCTCAAAGCAAGAGGGCAAGCCTGCGGCAGAAAGCCCTTCAAATATTGTAGAGGTTACTGATGCTGATGACGGTGACAAAGAAACAGTCGATACCGAAGATGCAACCTTTGAGGTAACTGATAGAAGTGGAAATGTTTTAACACTCATTCCGATTTATCATAGCGACGGCACAACAATAATTGCAGGTTATGTTGAGGCCGCTAAGGACAAAGACGGCAAATCAATTGATGAAAAAAGCTATGCATACTTAAAGCAGGTTATTGCCGTTGAATCAGATGAGGAAGGCAATTTTTCCATCAAAATGGTGGATGATAAACCTATTACTTTAACTGCAATGGTTGACGATAAAGGCAATATTATTGCACTTCAGGATGCATTGGATCTTGACAACGACAAGGATGTTACAGAATATTTTAAAGCTACCACAACAGCCGACAGTGCAAACAATCTGTTTATCAGACTTGACAAGGACGATAAAGGCAATCTTGTTAATGTAACTGTTGAAACTAAAAAAGAGGGTAACAAAATCGTTACACAGGTTAAAACGAATGACGGCAAAACCCAGAATGCTAAAAACTCTAAAGAAGCCGATAATCTTGGAGACAGACAAAATAATCAAAACAACAACAATTCGAATAATAATAATAACTCACAAGGCGGAAACCCTCAGGGCGGCTCTCAGGGCACTGATACGCCTAATACGCCCGAACCTGTAGGTCCTGAGAAACCGACACCACAGCCTGTTCCAGATGATTCCACACCGAAAATTGACTACACCGCAATTGTTCTTAAAAAGAACGGTGAAATTGCCTGTGATGCATCAAATGTTACCGTTTCAGGCTCTGCTGCTACAGGCGGTATTGAAGTAGTCGTTAACGGTGCAGGAGAGCACAGCAAATATTATGTCACCAGCGAAACAGATACCTTCTATGGTCAGATGGAATTCAGATTCCATATTGACGAGGATGTTGAGGTTAAATTTAACGATGTAACCCTCAATGCCAATAAAAAGACAGCACTCAAATTCACTGATGCTGACAGAGAAAAAGACAAGGAAAATGACGGCGAAGAAATCGGCACAGGCGGCTCAATAGGCTCAGGTGTTGAAGCCGCTGCACCAAAAGTCAATTTAAACTTTACAGGCAGTAATTCTTTCAAAGCAAACGGCAGCGGTAAAAACGGAACAATTTACAGCGAATGCAAGCTGGCTATTAAAGGCCACGGCAGTGCAACAATTGACGGCGGTCAGAACCTCAGCGGTATCTGCTCAACAGAATCAATGAGCATTAAAAATGCCACTCTGAATATAACGAGTGCTGCAAAGCAGGGTATCTCCTGCGACAGAAAGGTAACAGTTAACGGCGGTGCAACAATCAATATTAATTCAAAGGGCGACGGAATCCATTGCAATAAATTTGAATTTAACGGTGATGCCGGTAATTACGGCAGAAGTAAAATCAACATCAGTTCACTTTATAACTTTGATTGTGCTGACGGAATTGACACCGATGACTATATCATAATTAACGGCGGTGAACTTCACATTACTGCTCTTACCGATATGAAATACGGTCTTAAAGTAAGAAAGGTTATCAAACTAAACCCTAAGGGACAGTTTGAAATCAACGGCGGTCACGTTGAGTCCTCAGGTTCAAACAACTCAAGACTTACAAGCTGTGGTCAGTCAACCGTAACCGTTAAGGGTATGCAAGCAACAACATACACTGTTAACGATTATGTATCGTCAGGCGGAGCAAAAGCATTTATCTGTTCTCCTTCAGGTGCATCTGTCGTTAAAAATACATCAGGTCAATCAATTAATGTTGAGCCTGATGGAAATATCAGATACGCAGATTTTTAAAGTAAACAGAGGAGAATAAGAAGTGAAAAAATCATTCAAAAAAATGCTTGCAGTTCTTTTAGCCGCTGTAATAGTATTGACCACATTGGCGATATCGCCGCTGTCTGCTTCGGCTGCCGAAAGTGCTGTCACTCTTGAAAATCAGAGTGCGCCCATCTGGGCTGATGCAGAAAATGTATTATCCCAGACGGATATTACTGATTTCAATGCGGGTGACAAGCTGGCTGCACTGGGTGGTATTGCACCTTTCAAAAGAAGCACAAGTTCAAGTAATTACTACTGGTTTTTTCCGTCAAATGCTGATTTGTCTGCATTGAAAATCTGGTTTGCTGACAATGCAACAGCATCTGTTACTCTTGACGGAATAACAACCCAGCTTACAAGCGGTATGCCTACAAATGTTTTTGAGAGCATAAATGAGGGCGGAATATCAAAGGTTGCAACAGTAAATGTTAACAGCACGAACTATACTGTCACTGTAATTAAAAGCGGTGAGGTTGGTGCAGTTTATATTGACACAAATTCAGGCTCACTCAGCTCCATCACAGCCAGCAGTGACCATTCAGTAAGTGAGCCCGGCTCAATTATGGTTGTTCAGCCCAACGGCAAAATCGACTATATGGGTATTATGGAAAAAATGAGCGGACGCGGAAACGGTACATGGACAGGAACTTCTGCCGTAGACAAAAACGGAGGCATTAAGAATCCCTATAACATTAAGCTTGCAAAATCCACTTCTTTGCTTGGTATGAACGCTGCAAAAAAATGGTGCCTGCTTGCAAACTCAGGTGATCTGAGTCTGGTTAAAAACCAGCTTACATATGACTTTGCAGATTATATCGGCATTAAGTATCAGCCGCACTGCAAACCCGTTGACCTTTATGTTAACCAACAGTATTTAGGCTCATACCAGCTTGCTGAAAAGGCTGAAATCAAATCAAACAGAATCAATATCAGTGATGCATATGAAAATCTTGAAATAGCAAACGGAACAGCGGATCCTGTAACAGGTGCAATAATACCTAAGGATTTAACAGGAACAACTGTTAATACTCAAAACACAAACGGTTCAACAACCCTTGACAGAACATTTCCCGGTCATAATGTAGGCTCAAAAAGATATTCAAAAAATCTGACCGATATTACTGACCAAACAGGCGGTTACCTCTATGAACTTGAAATAAGTGAACGATGGGTAACTGAAAATGCAGGCTTCTGCGGATATAACCGACAGGGCTGGGTTATCAAAAGTGCTGACTATGCAACAGAGGCTATGGTTGACTATAGCTACAATCTGCTCTATGCCCTTGGCTCATCAGTTTATAATAACGGAATTGTGCCAAACACAGCAACAACTACGGATTGTACTGCACATAATGCTGTAAATGTTCTGCGATACGGTTCCAAAAAAATAACAAATCCTGCTCCCGCAGTTCAGTATCAGGGTAAAAAATGGAGCGATATTCTTGATGCTGATTCAGCAGTAAGATATTACTGGACACAGGAATTTTTCAAGAATATGGACTCATCAACATCATCAACCTATTTTTATAAAGACAGTGATGTCGTTGACTCCAAGCTGTATGCGGGTCCGATGTGGGATATGGATAACTGTATCGGCTTTGACAGAGGCAACGGAAGCCGCTGGGGATATTCATGGACATCATCAGACGGTTGGTATACTAAAAACTCCAGAATTTATCGTTGGAGATGCACTGACAATACCACAACCTATAACAAAGATACAGAATCACCACTTAACTTCTATGCTGCACTTGCTACAAACTGTGATGATTTCTGGTCAATGGCTGAAAAATACTGGTATAACACCATTGCACCTGCTGTTGATATTATCACAGGTAAAGCAACCGACCCCACAGGCAAGCTGAAATCTGCAGAGGAATACATCAATACCGTAACAAAAAGCGGAATTATGGATGCTATTCGTCTTGACAGAAACGGCGGAACATATGATACCGCTGCAAACGTAAGCGGTATGGTAAACTGGTTTAATGAACGTCAAACTTGGATTAACGAACAAATCAGTCCTATTGCTTTCAGCGGAACAATAATTGAAAATGTTCCTGAACAGCTTTACACAGGCAGCGAAATCACTCCTTCACTGAATATTACATACAATGATGCCAATATCGGAAAAATCCAGTTAACCGAGGGTGTTGATTATACCTTAAGCTACGCAAATAATATCAACACAGGTGTTGCTGCAATAACTGCAACAGGTATTAACGGCTACACAGGCTCAAAGAATATCACTTTCAACATCGTATCGAACCCATTGAATAACGGCACACTCAGTATTGACACTGCAACATATGCCAATACAGAGCTGAATGCTAAGCTAATTGATTCTGACGGAAATGATTTAACAGAAGCAGCTTCATATCAATGGTTTAAAAACGGCACAGCAATCAACGGTGCAACAGACAGCAGCTACTTGGTTGATATTGCTGATGTAGGTGCTGTAATTACTGTTACAGCAACAGGGGACGGCAAAAACCTCACCGGCAGCATAACATCCAATGCCTGTACAGTTCTTACAGGAACAAAACCGGAATCATACCAAAAAACAATTGCTGCATGGGATTATGACTACACCGCAAACAGCACCCAGCTAATCAGCGGTGATGCGACAGGTGCAGAATTTTATTACACTGCCACAAGCGGTGAATATCAGACAACCTCAAATCTTTATGCCAGTGTTAATGCAAAGGATCAGGCAAAGGTAAAATGGTCGGGCACGGCTGATTTATACACCAACAGCAGCAACACTGTAACCAACGATCAAGCACCTGTTATGGGCACATCAAAAACCTCTGCACTTGGCTGGGGAACTTATCCGTATTTTGAAACCGTGATTTCAACTGCAGGATTTGAAAATATAAAATTCAGTGCAAAGCTCGGCGGTACTAAAAAAGCTCCCAAGGAATGGAAGCTGCAATACAGTACAGATGGTATAAATTATACAGATGTGAGCGGCGCAGTTCATTCAATTGCCGCAAACAAAACAATGGAGCAGGCATTCAATGAAATACAATTACCTGCTGAATGCAACAATATTAAAACGCTTTATATCAGAATGGTTGTATGCAAAGACCTTGCAATTAACGGCACAGGCACCATTGTTAACCAGACAAGCGGTGATGCTGCAGTTAACAACATAAAAATAACAGGTGCTTCACTCAGTGTAATAACATCACTTTATGCACCAACTGTTCTGCCTGAAAGCGGAGCAACAATTTTTGATGATAACAGCATTGTAATAAAAGACAATAATGGCGGTGCCGATGTTTACTACTCCGTAAATTCAGGCGAACCTGCACTGTACACCGAGGCTATCAATCCTTTTGACAGCAATTCTAAAATCGGTGACACAGCAACCATCACAGCCTATTCTGCATTTAACGATATTAAGAGCGACGAGGTAACAACTACTGTAACCTATGGCGGTATCAATATCAACAGCTTCAACTATGATACATATTCAACAGACGTTACCAATGCCAAGGTACAATCAACAGGCGGTACTTATGGTAAGAGCGGAAGCATGACTGCTCTATCTGACGGAAAGTCGCAGTATGTTCCCCTCTGGAACGAAAGCAACAAAGCCTTCTGTATTGCACCTGATGACGGTGCAAAATGGAGCGAAAATTCAGGCTTTACCTATGAAGTATCAACTGCAGGCTTTGAAAATATTACCTTTAGCTGCAAAGCATACACAACTCTGCAAGGACCTAAGAGTGTTACATTACAGTACAGCACAGACGGTGAAAACTTTACAAATGTGAAAACCAATGCTGAGTTATCTGCAAACGCTGTCCTCGAACAGTTATTCCTGACCACAAAGCTTCCTGCTGCTTGTAACAACCTCAGCAAGCTTTACATCAGGCTTGCAACCACTGAGGATATTACCTTCAGCAATACAAAGCTTCATAATGAAGCATCAAAGGGCAATCTCTATGTTAACGATGTAACAGTTTCAGGTGAAAATAACGGCGAATACAAAATGCCTTATACCAACAAATCAACAAATTACTTTGGTGATAATGGCATTATCAACTACACAAGCCCGGACGGACTAAGTATGAAATACTTCATAAGTGATTCTAAAAACAATGTTGTTCAGTCCGGTACATATCCTGCAACCGGAATTCAGCTTTCAACCGTAAAAGGCTTTAACAATGCTGTTAAGGAGCCATACACCGTTGCCATCTGGGTTGAAGAGGATGATGACACAAGCAAGGTAAACACTGCAACCTATTATTATAAAGGAAGCACTGTAGTCAAATTTGATTATACTGATGAAACAGGAAAGCGTCCTTTTGAGGCATATGTATCCTCTAATTTCCTGTCTGCAAGAAATACCGGCGGTGCAAACACAGGCAAAATCTCTATGTATCCTAACGGAACCAATGCTTCTCTTATTTCACATACGAACCAATACGGCGTTAAAGCAACCTGGAGTGATTCAAATAAATTCGTTTCAAACAAAACCCTTGATAAGGTCAGCGGAAATGGCTATTGGTTGATAGAAACAAGCACAAAGGGCTTCCATGATTTAACACTTAACCTTGATCAAATCAGCTCAGATAAGGGTCCGCGTGACTGGGGTATTGCGTACAGTACAAATGGTACAAGCTATACCTATGTCGACAATTCAAATGTCAGAGCAATAAGCAATGACACCTCAACAAAGCCTGTTGAAACATATGGCAATCTCCCATTGCCTGCTGCTTGTGATAATCAGGAAAAGCTTTATATTAAAATATTCATAAACGGCGGCGAAAGCGTTGACGGTACTGAATTAGAGCTCACCACAAAGGGAAACACCGGTATTAACAATGTTGAAATAAGCGGTATTCCAAATGCTGTTGCAGTACAATTCAACACTACACTGCTTGAAAAGAAGGGCGATTTGAGCGGTAATATCAATGTTTCTGATGTTGATATTTATGTCAATAACTCATTGTGGGCAACTACTGATGAAAATGGTTTGGCAACAATCAAGCTGGCTGAAAACAGTGTAAATACCGTAACTCTTATGGGTAATGGTATTACACCAAGAACTGTTGAGATAACTGCAAACAGCAATGCTTCAACACAAAACATTGCATTAATGGCATATGATGTTAATAATGACGGCTATGTTAACGCTAAGGATTTTGCTGTAATCAATAAAGATGAGAAATACACATCCTACAAACAATACTTTAATAATTTCATTAATGTTGCAACAGGAGAATTCGTCTACTAACCCATCAGAGGGAGAAGAAAATGAAAAAGAAAATTTTGTCCGTTGTTCTGGTACTGGCAATTGTGATTTCATCACTGGCTGTTTCAATGACAGCCTTTGCCAGTGCTCAGACACTGCTATTGGATTTAACCACATCCGCAAAGCTGTCAGGCAGTGAGGATATGGCATGGTTTATTTATACACCCGATAAATCGGGCACCTATACCTTACGATCATACAATTTGCCTGCAACGGAGGCTTATCTCTTCGTCAAAGAGCGTGATCCTGAAACCGGTCAGAAAAAGATGATTCAGCTTGCATATAATGCAGCAAAAACAACTGATAAAAACCGACAGTTTTGCCTGACATATCATCTTGAAGCAGGTGTAACCTACTATTATGCTGCCGGCTGGTATCTGCCCTCAAGAGAGGGTGATTCAATAGTTGTCAAGCTTGAATGCGACAGCGTAGATAAAACCAACATTGAACGTATTGAAGCAACCTGCCCCGTTACATATGAAATCGGACTTAATTGTTCACTGCAGAAGGATTCAAATGGTAATCAGTATTATCATTATGATCTTAACAGAATAATAGTTAATACCAGAATCACTGTATATTATGAAGACGGCACATCTGTATCTGCTTTGGGCAACGAAACTATCGACGGTAATCGATTCACCTTCAAAGACAATCAGTATTATGATCATTGGCTTCCGAACAGTGATTATCCTGATCACCGCAATATACTTACGATTGAGTATCTTGACAAATCAACTGAAATTGATATTCCCGTGGAAGGCAGTGCACGTTATGAATTTAAAGGCTATATAGTAGATTTTGCAGATCAGCCCATTGAAAATGCAACTCTGACAATCAACAACACACGATACCATACAAATTCACAGGGCTTCTTTTCAATCTATGTTCCGGGAGGAATTTATGATTGTAAAATATCTGCTGACACTTCAATTGACAGAACCATACCGATAACAATAGCTGCAAATAATACCGATAATGATTACACAGATGCTCCTTTTAAGCTCTGCAACTGTGATTACATTAACGATGGATATATAAACGCCAAAGACTTTGCATATATCTGCAAAAATCTTACGGGTGATGAACTGACTGCAGCAAAAAACGAGTTTCACAATTCAGTTAATTTTGATAAAAATCAATATGAGTAATAAAAAATCCGAGGTTTAAACCTCGGATTTTTTGTTTTTTTTATTCTATATCGTCTTTTGTAATATTGATTTCCGTTATATTTTTATCTACAACAGTTTCAAGCCCTGCAACCCTTTTTATCTGGAAGTATGCTATTAAATCCATAACAGCATAGCAGATAAGTCCAACACCTAAAAATCTTGTAATCATTTCCATACTGGTAAAGGGATTAACGGTAACAACAATACCTACAATAATCATTGCACCTGACATTGCCAGTGAAACCTTCCAGCCTGCTCCGCCTATTTTTTTCGCCTTAATTGCAGAAAGCAAATCAATAACACCGCTTACTATCAAAAATGCACCAAATAAAATCAGCACTATTGTTATTATGCTTTTGTATTTAACACAAACAATGATTCCCGCTATAAGTGAAATCGTACCCAAAACTGCCATAAACATTGAATTATCCTTGACAAAATAGATAATCCATGCTGCAATGCCAAGCAGAATAACTGACACACCGCAAATCAGACTGACAATCTGCAGTGTTTCGCCCGGTCTTATTATCAGCACCAAGCCAATAATAAGTGATGCTATAATTGTAATTATTGAAAGATTTTTAATTTTAACTAAAATATCCGTCATATCATTGCCTCTTAATATATCTTATATCCTTACCTGTTAAGAATAAAGGTGAGTACTCTCCGATAATTCTTGATGTAACACGCTGGTCATACTTGTCCTGAAGTTCAACAGTTGTAAAATTAGTTGAAATAATTGTGGGCAGCTTTGCCAGAATACGTGAATTGATAATATTATACAGGCAGGCTGAAACATAACTGTTTTTAAACTCTGTACCCAAATCATCAATTATCAGCAGATTACAATTCAGAACTGCTCTTTCATAATATCTGAGATTATCGGTTCTGCCGAAAGCCTCATTTTGTAAATCGGTAAAAATATTTTGTGCAGTGCCGTAAACAACACTGAAGCCACGGTTGATCACGCCATTGGCAATAGCCAGCGAAAGATGTGTTTTTCCAAGCCCTGTACCACCGTATATAATCAAACTTTTAGAATGAGCCGTAAACTGTGTAGCATACTTTAAACAGCTTGCTTTAATACGCTCTGCACGCTCTTTGTCAGGATAATAATCGGTTTTAAAGCTATCAAAGGTACATTCATCAATGGGAGCAATTTTCAAAAGATTTTCTCTCTCAATATCCTTTAAAAGCTCATTATGACACTTGCACCTGCGGCTTTGAATAAAGCCCGTATCCTTGCAGGCATCACAGTGATATTTAACATTAAGTGCATCCTCTGAATAACCATTATCAGCAAGAAGCTTTTTCTTCTTTTCCTGCAGCCTAAGACTTTCATCCATCAGCTTTTCAACATCTGCCTGCTTGTCATTACTGTACAAAAACACCTTAGAAATATTTAAACCAACCCTTGCAAGCTGATTTTGTATATCCTCAAGCTCAGGAATTTTTGCACTGATTTCATCAAATCTTGCCTGCGCTTCAATATTTGCACGCTCCTTGCGTCTTTCAAGCTTTTCTGTTGCTTTACTATAAACGTCCTGTGAATATGACATCAAAACACCTCCCTATATATCGGTATTGTTCATTGCAAATTTTGCATATTCATCTAAATCATATGTAGGCTTCGACTGCAGCCTGTCATCATTCTTTTCGCCTTTACTCTTAGCATATGCCTCCTGCTCGGCTTTAACCTGAGAAGGTGAAGTAATTCCGCTTTTTCTCCATTTTTTTATAATCGTGTTCATATATGCAAGCTTGGGCTCGGGAATATTTTCCTTCATTATGTCCGCAGCTAAGGTTATCATCGTTATATCAAAATCAGAAAACCAATCCTTTATCATTTCCCTCTGCTTAGCAGTAGGTCGTTTGTGACGTATACCGGTTATTGCAATAATTTCATTCCAGAGCCTATCGCTCCTTGCTATATCCTGAAGCTTGGCTTCTGCGTCGGCAACTGAGTCGATACCCTCCTCTGCCCAGTTCTTTGCCATTGCATTGACATAAGAAATACCGATTGATTTTCCACGCTCCTTTTCACTGCGGTAAAATTCAAGAATCATCATAATTACCTCAGCCTTAAGACCATAGTAATTCACCATATTTACCAGCATTTCCTGCTCAGCATGGCTGATCGTTCTGCCTAAAATAACCTGAGTTTCAGTTAAAAGAAAAGCAATATCACCGTTGTCTCTCTGCGCATTAATAATATCTGCAGGAGTCAGTCTTGGTGCTGACAGACTTTCTTTAACAACCTTTTTTTCCACAACGGACTCTGTCTCTATCGGCTTAATTTCCGCCTTAACAACAACAGCCTGTCCGTCAACGGACAGTATTCCCTCTTCTGTCCAAAACTCAAGCAAATCATCAATATCACCTGCAGTCTGACCAAGTGCCTTTGCAATCTGTGAAGATGATGCCTGACCCCCGTTCCTTAAGATAAAAAGCAGTGCTTTTAACTGATATTCACTTGCAATTTTTAAATACTTGTCAACAAGATCAACAGGCACATTAAAAATACCATTTGTCCATATACTGTCAAAGGGGGCTATGCGGTAATCCATATTCTTCTCCTAAAGTTAGATTAGATTTATATTGTAACAAAAATTATGAAATATGTAAATAATAAAATTATTTTTATAAAAACTATTGACAAAAGCAGATTTTAAATGTATAATTACTCTTGCATTTGCGGATGTAGCTCACCCGGTAGAGCGCAACCTTGCCAAGGTTGAGGTAGCGAGTTCGAGCCTCGTCATCCGC
>VSOH01000269.1 GCA_009774735.1 Clostridiales bacterium | reverse complement strand
CCTTTTTAGACATTCTAACAGTTAATATATAATCTTAAATATTTAAATGTTATTTTGTGGAGTAAAAGTGCATATTTGTTATTCGCTGTTTCTTGGCGGATTCCTTTTTCTGCCTGAATTATTATGTGGCTGGGGACTGTCATTTGGGAATGTTTCATCATATGATTTTTTGCTGAGAGGATACTTTTTCAAAATTTCTTTTGTAAGTGCATCTTTGTCAGAGTATCTGACAGTTCTGTTGCCTCTATCCTCAATCTCATAAACCTCTTCGCCAAATTTTATACCCCACTTAAAGAACAATTTAAGTTTTGATATCATAGGATTTGTTCCTGTTTTCATTACAATAAATTGTCCTTTGGGCATTGATTTAAGTTCATCGGGTGTCATTAAAGGTCTTTCAATCATCTGCAATGACTGTGATGGATCGTTTTTGCTTTTACTGACAGAACCTGACATTACCGTTCTGCTTCCCATTGCCTTTGATAATATTTCCGCTGATTTTGAGTTCGGAGCGAACCCACCGAATATTGTAAGCTGGCAGTTATCTACAATGATTTCAGCACCATGTTCACCATAATTTTGATTGAGCTGAGCAAAGGACTGTATTATGGCTATAATGGATATTCGTCTTGAACGGGAGGCAGAAAACATCATTTCAGCCGACTCAATTTTAGGTATTGTTCCCATCTCATCAAGATACATCATTATTCTGTTTTTCAGTTTACCTTTGTTCTCATCTGCAATTGAAAGTATTTCTCTGTAGAGCTGTTGAACAATTAAGGAAATCATAAAATATTTACTTGAATCTTCTTCAGGCATTACAAGGAAGATAGCGGACTTTTTATTGCAGAATTTTTCTGCATCTATTGAAGTATCAAAACAAAGAATCTGCTCCATTTCACTATCGAGAAAAGCATTTAGCCTTGATAATGCAGTCGATACAACAGATGCCATTGACTGATCTGATGTGCTGAGTGCGGATCCTGCAAACCATTTAGCTTTGTGTTCATTCGGCAATAGTTCGAGTATCTTTTTGAAACCGCTTTCTTTCGTTTTTTCATCTTTGCTCATCAGTTCCTGAAGCACCTTAAAAACTGTTATTATGTGCCGTTCTTCTTTTTTGCAGAATTCAGAAACCAACAAGATTGCAGATGTCAGTAATCCTTCGGCTGCATCATAGAAATATGCATTTTGTCCGTATGAAGCGTTATCGCCGCCGCTGGATATGATTGTTTTAGAAGTTATCTTTGAATACTTTTCCGCCTTTGCCTTGTAGGATAAGTTATCGGGATTTTCTTTCCATAAATCCATATACTTGTTTACAAGATGCAGAAGATTAAACCCGTCAGATTTAGTCGGATTTCTCAAATCTATAACTGATACATTGTATCCATAGTATTCTTTTGCAATCATTCCGTAATGACGAAAGAGGTCTCCCTTTGTATCGGATGTTATATAACTCATGCCTGCTGCACAGGCATATTCAAGATTGGGATACAAAAAGTATGCCGTCTTTCCAACTCCGGCTGCACCAATCATAAGGCTGTGAACATCGCCGTCATCTATCAAAGCATATGTTTTTTTGCCAATTGTTTTCTGACCGACAAGCGTTCCCTGAATTTCGGGAAGGTTTTGTCCTTTTCTCCAGAGTTCCACATCGTATGGAATCATTTTATATGTTTTCTTTATTTCAGATTTTGTTGCAAAGCGAGCAGTACCATACTGTCCGTCACCGACTGTTTTGCTTTTTATGCTGTTCAGACTGTATATGTATGAAAAAACAGTGATGAGAAGAAAAATCAATCCCATCACTGTTGCAGCAATAATTAATGGTATTAAATTTGAGTGTATTTTATTTTCCCCCCCTGGTTGTGATATTTTGTTGACATATTATAATATAACTGTATACTTATTAATAGATGATTCCATGATTGCTTTAATTGCATAAATATAAAATGCATATTAAAATATAAGGATACTTAATATGAAAAACAAACACTTTATAAGATTATCATTAGAAGAAATGGGAATTTCAAATTATGGTGAATTTCGATTAGCTTTAACAAAATGGAAAGAGCCTGAAATCTGGCAAAGAAATGTAACAACATTGAAAAATTTGGTAAATGATTATATTTATAACTATACTGATTTACAATTGCCAGGACAATATATTTTGATTGATCCATATAAAATTTTCAATATAGATGAAATAGAAAAGTATATGTGTTTCTTTCCTAAACATTCTTTAATTGAGACAAATGGTTTCATATATGGAT
>VSOH01000268.1 GCA_009774735.1 Clostridiales bacterium | reverse complement strand
AAGCTGAATTTTGTATATAAGCAGTTAAAATGTACAAAATATTACAGATAAATTAACAATATTTGAGGAGTGCATATTATGAAAGCAACAGGAATTGTAAGGCGTATTGATGACCTTGGAAGAATTGTTATCCCAAAGGAAATCAGACGCTCTTTCAGAATAAAAGAGGGCGACCCGCTTGAAATTTTTACTGATGCAGAGGGCGAAGTTATTTTTAAAAAGTATTCACCAATCGGAGAGCTGTCAAATTTTGCAAACCAGTATGCAGAGGTGCTGCACAAAAACGGCGGACTGCCGGTGGCAATTATGGATAATGACCATGTTATTGCAGCATCAGGTATAAGCAAAAGAGAAATTCTTGAAAGACGTGTAACCAAAAGCCTTGAGGAGCTTATGGAAAACAGAGCAATCCACATTGCTACTGATACGGTACCAAGCATGAACGCTATTGAAGGCTTCGGAAGAAATGCCAATGTTGTATATCCCATTATTTACGGCGGTGATGTCAGCGGTGCCGTAGCACTGATTGAGGATGAGGAAAAGCACCTGCCCAGCGAAACGGATATTAAGCTTGTACAGGTTGCGGCTGCATTCCTTGGTAAACAAATGGAGTAATAATTTGTTACTGTTGCACAAAAATTATCACTATTTTTTGTGCAAAGTATTACATAGGTAGAAAACTGCACAAAAAACTTGATTTTTTCAAACATAAGCATATAATGTAATCAAAGAGAGGGAAATAAAAGAAATCACTTGACAGAGGTGAGCCAATGAAAGAAATAAAAAATGAAGCATTTGGCTACATAAAAGATATGTTTGCTCAGCACAATATGGTAAAACGAATTATTCTCTCCTTTTTAAGTATTATCATTATGGGCTTCGGTATTTCATTGTTTTCTGTTTCGGGTTTCGGTGTTGACCCTTTCACTTCTATGAATATGAATATTGCAGGCACAATCGGTATCAGCTTTGGTACTTATCAGTTAATTGTTAACGCAGTTATACTGATTTTTGTTATCATAGTTGCCCACAGGGGTTTGGTCGGTATCGGCACAGTATTCAATATGGCAGGCTGCGGCTATGCCTGTGAGTTTTTTGAAAAGCTCATAAAGCCTGCTGCTGAAAACAGCTCTTTTGCTTTAAGGATCCCCCTTCTTATAGCCGGAATCATAACCCTGTGCTTTGCATGTTCTTTATTCTTCACAGCAAATATCGGTGTAGGACCCTATGATGCCCTGGGCTTTATGCTAAGCAGAGGCACTAAGCTTGATTATAAATGGGTAAGGGTTATTACCGATGTTGCTGTAATTCTGATAGGTCTTACAATCAGCGGCGGAATGGCTGCCGTATTAAAAGGCAATTTCAGCGGTATACAAAATATCGGACTTGGAACAGTTATTACCGCCTTTTGTATGGGACCGTTGGTTAACTTTTTTAATAAGCACGTATCATCAAAAATTCTTAATGTTCATTATGATAAAATCAGCCGTGAGGTTGCTTTCTTTATGATTAAAGGTGCTATGGTCAAAAACTCAGCTCCTAAGAACACAGAAAAGCCCCACGCAGGCTTGAATCCCTATTCGCCAAGCGGGCAAATAAGGCTGTGATTATTAAATATCAAAGCCTTTTCATATATACCTATTATGCTTTATGTTTGCATAAATTTTTACCCCTTCAAAGAAAGAAGCACTGTGTTAACAGTGCTTCTTTCTTTGCCTGCAGATAAAATCCATTCGTACTCCGGATCATTCCCGATATTATTCTTATTTTAATATATCAAGAATCTGTTCCTTGTCAGCAAGACCTACAATATGACTGACCATCTGACCGTTTTTCATTACAACAAGTGTCGGAATGCTCTGTATATTATACATTCTTGTTACCATAGGTGAAGTATCAACATTGACCTTGCAAACATTGAAATCCTTTGCAATATCCTCAACAATAGGACTGAGCATCTGACAGGGTGAGCACCAATCTGCAAAAAAGTCTACAAGCACAGTTTCATTTTTATCCAGAACTACAGATTTAAAATTATTATCATCAGCGTGAATTAACATATTATTTCTCCTTATAATATAATTTGCAATGGCAAAAGCCTTCAAAGTTTTCGTCTGCAATCTGTTCTCTGAATTCCTTGCACATACAGATATTGTCGTCCACAAGCTCAACCTTGCAGGGGCAATACCCATTTTTGCGTTTTAAACCGTCCCTGAGTGCAGCAAGAACCTTTTCGTTATTATTGAATGTTATTTTCATTTTATCACCAAAATTATTATTTGACAAAAAATAAACAATTATTA
>VSOH01000267.1 GCA_009774735.1 Clostridiales bacterium | reverse complement strand
GTATCACCATCTATGTAGTTTGAAAAATATGTTGAAAATCTTTCCATTATAATTTCTCAATTTCTTTCATTAATTCTTCAAGTAAATCTTTTTCGTCAACTTTTCTTAAAATTTCGCCCTTTTTGAAGATAAGACCGTTTCCGTCACCGCCTGCTATGCCGATGTCAGCCTCCTTAGCCTCACCGGGACCGTTGACTATACAACCCATAACTGCAACCTTTATGGGCTTTTTACAATCTCTCAGCCTGTCCTCAACCTGCTTGGCAAGACCGACCAGATCAATCTTTGTTCTGCCGCAGGTGGGGCAGGAAATAAGATAAGGGCAGTCTTTTTTCAACCCTATTGCCTTCAGAATATCAAATGCTGCAAACACCTCTTTAACAGGTGCATCTGTCAGGCTTACACGGATTGTATCACCAATACCGCGTGTTAACAATGAACCGATGCCTATTGATGATTTAATAATGCCCATTCTTTCAGTGCCTGCCTCAGTAACACCGAGATGGAGCGGATAGTCACACTCCTGTGCCGCAAGCTCATAGGCATTTATCATTGTTTCAACATTTGATGATTTGATAGAAATAACGATATCCTCAAAATCAAATTTTTCAAGCAGTCTTGCGTGATACATAGCAGATGCAACCATAGCCTCAGGTGTTGGTGAGCCGTATTTTGCAAGTATTTCTTTTTCAAGTGAGCCAGAATTAACACCGATTCTGATAGGAATATTCCTTGCCTTGCAGGCATCGGCAACAGCTTTTACTCTGCTGTCATCACCGATGTTGCCGGGGTTAATCCGTATTTTGTCAATACCTCGCTCAACTGCACCGAGTGCAAGGCGGTAATCAAAATGAATGTCCGCCACAAGCGGAACTTCAACAGCATTTTTAATAGGCTCAACCAAATCAAGCGCCTGCTCATTTGGGATTGCAAAGCGAATAACCTGACAGCCTGCTGCTGCAAGCTCCTTAGCCTGTGCAACAGAGCCTTCAATATCACCTGCGGGAATATTGAGCATACTCTGTACTAAAACATCACTGTCACCGCCGATATAAGTGTTTCCGAGCTTAATTTTTCTGCTTTTTCTTCTATCCATAATTTTTCACCTATAAAAAAGTTAAACAAGTTTTGTAATATCGCTGAAGGTCACAAAGCACATAAACAAAAGCAATACAGCAAGACCGACAGCATTAATCAAATACTCCGCCTTTTGCGGCAGTTTTTTTCTTGTAATACCCTCACCAATCAACACAAACAGACGCCAGCCGTCAAGTGCAGGAATCGGGAATAAATTGAACAAACCTATATTTATTGTTAAAAGTGCCATAATTCTGAGAACTGAGTTTATAGAGGTTTTGACAGCAGTACTTACAACCGAAACAGCGCCCACAGGACCGCTCATATCGGATATGCCATACCTGCCGACAAGTAAATCATGCAGTGAAAGAAAAACCATTCTTGCATATGACATTGTTTCTTTGCAGGTCTGAAGGAGAACATTTCCGACAGTTTTAGGTACGCCCCTGAGCCAGAAATCCATATTAATATACTGCTTGCCCTCATATTCCTCTGTAGCAAAGGTAACAGACAGTTTCATAGTTTCACCATTTCTGTCAACTACCATATCAACCGTATCGTCAGGGCTTCTTGTCAGTCCCGTTGAAATATCATTAGTGGAATAAATGCGCATACCGTCAATGCTTTTTATAATATCACCGGTCTGCAGCCCTGTGCTTTGACTTACTGCATTATCCTCAAATTTTGCAACCTGAGGAGTGCCGACAAGGTTTTGCGAAGAAACTATTATTAAAACAATAATGAATCCCAGCACCAAATTCATAACAGCACCTGCCACAACAACAAAAATCCTCTGCCAGACTTTTTTGTTTACGAATGCACCGTTGTCATCACTTTCCTCGTTCTCACCCTCCATTGAACAGTAACCGCCGAAAAGCACCCACCTGAGAGAATACTTAGTTCCCTTTCGTTCAAACTGAAAAATTTTGGGACCCATTCCGATTGAAAATTCGTTAACCTTAATTTTCATAAGTCTTGCCGCCGCATAATGACCGCCCTCATGCACAATTATGATTAATTCAAAAAACAAAACTGCAATTAAAATAGGATACACTGTATTCCAAACCGAACTAATACTCACTTAACCGCCTCAATAACATAATTTCTTGCTTTTTTGTCTGTTTCAAGGACATCATCGAGCGTGAAGTCCTTTTTATCAGGGGCATTTTTCATTGCCTCATTATTAAGATATGCAATATCTGTAAATTTAATTTTACCTTCAAGGAAT
>VSOH01000266.1 GCA_009774735.1 Clostridiales bacterium | reverse complement strand
GTTATATCTGCATATGCATAGCTTGAATCAGCATCATATTTACTGAACCAATAGGTGCCGTTTTTAGCAATTTTATCACCGCTGACATTGTCGTAGTTTGTATCAAGAAATTCAACTTCCTTAAACACGCCGCTGAAGCCGGTTGCAAGCTCAAAGAAATCCTCCTGAACTTCAAAAGGATTACCCTCGCTTGTATCCCAAAGCTCTATATTCTCATTAGCCGCAAAAGCAATCGGAAGGAAACATTTGTTTTCTCATCTGATGTAGTAAATTTATAATGATAGAGATTTTCACTTGGTGCGATGCTTACATCCGTCTGAAGAAGATATTTTATATTGAACATCATATTATAGACAGGTGTCTGCGTATTGTAAGTGTAGCTGTTAATTCTGTTGCCGAACATACCCAGACTGTACTGAAGCTGAGAATAATCCTCATAAGCCATAGAAGAAAAAGTAGACATACCATTGTAACCGAAATAACAGGGATCCATTCTCGTTTCAAGACGGCAAAGCTCCTGACGGAAAAAGCTGTCGTCATCAGCTTTAATTCTGTCAATAGCTTCGGTATAACTGTTATAGTGTTCGGTATATGATGCGTTGCTTTGTGTAATGAGTATTGCCTGGGTATCTGCAATAAGCACTTCACTGAAGCAGATTAAAACAGCAAGTGCCGAAACAATCACCTTGTCTGCTTTTCCGTTTTTAACAAGGCAAAGATATCCTGTCCATATAATCACGAAAGCAATGCTTGTATAGATTGTTGTTTCCATCATTTTTGTCGTTGACATCTTCTGGGCAAGAACAATGAAAAATACCCATAAAATACCGACAAATGAAATATCTCTGATTTCAAGCGACCTGATTTCAGATATTGCCTTATATCCCACAACAAGAATAATAAAGGAATACATATATGAAAATCTGAAGGGCAGGTCATTAGGAAAATGGAATGCATGCCAGATAAAATTAAGACAATTGTTATCAAAGCTGAAAAGGAAAATAAGCATCAGAACAATATAAACAGCTTTTTCTTTCAGCTTAATATTTTTGTTAACAATAAACAGCGGCAGAAGAATAGCTGCGAGCATTCCTGAATATACATTTGGTAACACATCATCACCGCTGCTTCTTATTGTTGTTTCAAGACCTGCAAGGTGTGATGTGATGAAATCAAAAATATTGAAATAGGATTCAAATGTTGATGGGAAATTGTCTGAGGTTGCAGAGGATGACCTCAATATAATAAATGTCGGGATTAATGTAACAGCACACAGCATTGCAGAAATAATACTGAACGCTGCAAACCTAACCCCACGATTAATGAATTTATTGTTATAAAGTGCCTTGAGCGAATATTTTTTATCAAATATTTTTTCGGGTGAAAGAACATCATTTATATTACTGCTGATAAGATAATATGCAATGAAATAGAGCACTGCAAAAATACAGCACATAAAGCCCATATAGTAGCTTGAAACAAAAAGCAGAGCAAGTGAAATTATATACAGATTTCCATTGCCCTTATTAATGATGGTTTCAATACCAAGAGCAATAAGCGGCAGAAGAATCATACCATCAAGCCACATTACATTCCAGTAGTAAGCAAGAAAATAAGCGCTGAAAGCATAAAACACACCAAAAACAGCACTCATATAAGAATGCTTAAGCTGTGATTTTTTCAGATAATATGTGAAAGTGCAGGCGCTTAAAACACACTTGATGGAAACAAGAAAGCTGATAGCAAATGATATATCCTTTTTGTCAAAAAAGAATATTATCACCGAAAGCGGGCTTGAAAGATAATTGAAATAGTTACCTAAAAAGCTGCTTCCTCCGCCGGATGTCCACGAATAAATAAAGCTCTCATGATTAACAACCCTGTCATACAGCTCAGCAAATAAAGGCCCGTATTGATGATACAAATCCATTCGCATAACAGTTGAATCACCGAAAGGGAATACCTTATAGATTATATAGATAATTGCAATGCATACTGCTGCAAGCAGACCTGAAAACAGAACAAATCTATTTGTAAAGAATGCTTTGTAAATTTTCGATTTTCTTACACTTCCGGCATCATAGGCACAATCGAAAAGAAGAGTTCTGTCGAAGAAATAATTGAAAAAAAAGCTCATTGAAATTGAAACAAGCCATACAAACGAATCCTGCATTTTGAGTATGCCGCCGAAAAGCGTATCGCTCAGTTTAAAAAAGCCAAAGTTGACTGCTGCCCTGAATACAAATAAAAGTATCTGTTTAAGGTTGGAGGATAAAATGGCTTTCCTGAATACAAATCTTTTTTCAAGAAGATAGGAAATAAGC
>VSOH01000265.1 GCA_009774735.1 Clostridiales bacterium | reverse complement strand
TTAATATATAATAGATGCGATTTAACTCTCATTCAGAATGATTGAATTTGAAAAACGATTGTGCTATAATACAACCAGCCAAATAAAATGCATATATTAATTAATTTACATGGGGAGAGTTTATGGGCAAAAAGGACGGAACTGTAGATTTAAGAATTAAAAGAACACAGGCAGCAATAAGAGCTTCTTTTTTTGAACTGGTTGAAAAAAAGGGCTTTGAGCATATTTCTGTTAAGGATATCACAGAGGGGGCTATGATAAGCAGAAATACGTTTTATCTGCATTATGCAGATAAATATGAGCTGCTGAATAAAATTTGTGATGATCTTATGCGAACACTTTTTTTCAGGGTTGGAAAGCAACTAAGACGCGTTCAGAAAAACTATTTTACGCCTGAAAGTGTTGCAACCATAATAAGTCTTGGTATCAGTGCGGTTGACAGTGACAAGGAGGCTTACAAGGTGCTTTTCAACGGAAGCAACGGTGATGTTTTAACTGAAAAGCTGAAGCCGGTTATATCACGTATTCTTGATTTGTTTACTGACGATATCGGCGGTGTTGATGTTTTTTCACGTGAATATATTGTGTCGGGAATAATCGGTCTGATTAAATACTATGCAACCCACGAGATTGATGATATTGAGCAGAAATGTCAGTATTTTACAGGGCTTCATCTTGGCAAGATTATTGAATTTGCCAATGAGAAAAGAGAAAAATTGATATGAAAAAAAAGAGAGAAAAAAAGAAAAGAAGCTCAAGAAATCTGAAAATCAATACAAGAATTGTTCTGACCTCGGTACTTGCTATTGTAATTCCTATTATAATAATTGCCAGCTTTTCAACAGTGCTTGTTCATACAATTGCATCTTATTTCAATTTTTCAACGGTAACAACAAATACCTACAGCACCATTAATCAAATTCAGTGGTCGCAGACAATGTGGAGTATTACCAATGAGCTTACAGGCAGTGAGAGTGAGAAGGAAGTACTCGAAAATTTGTCAAATTTTGTATCACCGCTTGAAAAAATCAACTCGGTGATATATATTGAACGCAACGGAGAATTATTCTATGCCACTAATGGTGACAGCACAATAATCGAAAAAGCCAAAAGGCTTGTGGAGTTTGATAAGGATAAGAATCTGAACTATTTCGGTTATAACGGTCTTGTTATTGTTAATCATGTAAAGTCTGATTTTAACAGCTATCTCATAATGATTGTTAATGATGATTATACGGTTAATGACTTAACAAAAAGAGTGAGCATTAAGGGTTTTACGAATCTGCTTCTTGGCAGAACGGGAATAATTGTGTTAATTATAGTTGCACTTTTTGCAATTGCGATAAGCTTTATTTCCTTTATATCATCAAAAACAATTGTAAAGCCTATTAAGGAAATTGCTGATGGAGCAAATGAAATTGCCAGAGGCAATCTTGATTATAATATTGACTATGAGTCAACAAATGAGCTTGGTCAGACTGTTCATGCGTTTAACGATATGCGGATTAGATTAAAGGAATCGATTGAAAATCAGAATAAAGTGCAGGAGGAACGTCAGATTCTTGTAGCGGGAATTGCACATGATCTGAGAACGCCTTTAACCTCTGCCAAAGGATACGCTGAGGGACTTCTTGACGGTATAGCCGATACTCCTGACAAAAAGGAGCATTATATTAAAACCATCTGTCAGTCAATAAGCGAAACGGAAAGAATTCTTGATGATTTGCTTACGGTATCCCGACTTGAGCTTAAGGGTTATGAGCTTAACACGGTTGATGTTAAAATCAAAGATTTTTTTGATGATGGTGTTGAAGAAATAAAAATTATTCTTGATAAGGCTGAATTTGATTTTGAATATGAATGCAATTGCAGTGAGGATGCGGCAGTCAGTCTTGACGTTGATAAATTTGTTCGTGTGATAAGCAATATAATTTCCAACAGTATAAAATATTCAAACCCCGATGTTCGTGGAAAAATCAGGTTCTCAATCAATGAGTATGAGCGTTCGGTGATTATTGAACTTGTTGATAACGGTATCGGCGTTGACAGGGAGAGCGTTTCTAAAATCTTTGATCTTATGTATCGTGCTGATTCTGCAAGAACAAATGTTGCTGACGGTTCGGGCTTGGGCTTGTCTGTGTGCAAGCAGATTGTTGAATTGCATCGAGGGATTATCTGGGCAAGCAGCAACCTGGGAGAGGGCTTGTCGATATTTATATCATTACCAAAAGTTAGGAGAATTGAGAATAATGAGCAAAATACTGATAATTGAAGATGATGAAAATATTTTACATCTCGAAAAGGATTATCTTGAAGCCGGCGGCTTTGAGGTGGATTTTGCTGTTGATGGAGACACGGGTC
>VSOH01000264.1 GCA_009774735.1 Clostridiales bacterium | reverse complement strand
GAAACAGCCGCTGAAGTTAATAAACGCAAACGTCAGTTAGCAAAGGTTGCAACAGAAAATAAGGTTAAAGAACTTACAAAAGGCCTGGAGAAATTATCTTCCTCTAAAGGTAGAAAATTCACTCAAGAGGCTACTGAACAATTAAGCGAAAAAGCACTTAAAATTGACACCTTACCAAAGCAAACTCATCATTTTTTGACTAATAAAAATTCAAAATATACACATCAATTTGAAGAAGTAGTTGAAAAATACGGGTTGAAATTGGATGGAACATGGAATAAGGAATTGATGCCTCACAGAGGTAGACATCCTAATGCTTACCACGATTATATGTTAAATAGCATTAGAGAAATTGACAATATGTCATCAGGAAATCAAAGCGTATTTCTATCAGGATTTTCAGATTTGAAAAAAGAAATAATTAATAATCCTGAAATGCTTAGAAAAAGTTTTTGGAAAAGGTAAAAATGAAGTATTATAAATTAATAGCAAACGCTTATTCATGTAAAAATCCATTAGTACTAAAAATAAATTCTGAAGAAAATCATTTTGATGAAAAAAGCATTAACAAAGATATTGATTTAAATTGTAATTTGATTAAAGCCTATTCATATTCAGAAAAAAAAGACACTACTATTGAGGATTTTATTGTAAGCAATATCGGATTACCTATTGTTACTGAAAGAGCAAAAGAAGTAATAGAAAAATTATCAATTGGGAATACAAAGTTTATACCTATAGAAGTTACTAATATGAACGATATAAGCACAAAATTATATGCGGTACATATAAGAAATCATATAAGTGATGATGCTATAAACTTAGAAATATGTAAATGCATTGGTAATTCAATTGCTGTTTATGGTTTTTTTGAAGAAAGAATTAACGGTAATGATTTATTCAGATTACAAAAAAATAATTTTGCAACATTTGTTTCACAAAAATTTGTTCAAGCAACAAAAAAGAATAAATTAACAGGATTTTCATTTACAGATGTTCGAACTGTCTGAATTAATGTATATTTGTTAAAAATACACTTGTTTATTTCGGCATAAAAAATGGTGAACGAACATATGTAGGAATAACGACAGATATTGCTCGTAGAGAGTTTCAGCATGGTGCACGATTTGATAAATTAGTACCTATAACGAAATCTCCCCCTTACTAGAAGAGAAGCTCGTGCAATTGAACAGGTTTTAATAGAAAATAATCCGCAGTTCTCAAACAAAATCAATAGTATTGCTAAATCTCGTGATTGGTATGATGAAGCAATTGAATGGGGAACTGAATGGATAAATCAAAAGTTATATTGAGGTTTTTAATATGAGATTCCAGCTAATTCCGATAAAACGTTCAAACCAAGTTCCAAAAAAAGGCGACATTTTTGTTGTACAACCAATTGAAAATATATATTATTATGGGAAAGTTATAGACGACTTGCACAAATGTGTATATGGAATTGAATCTGCTTGGCCACTAATATATATTTACAATAATTGTTCAACAAAAATAGAATTACCGGATAAATTAACCGATATTCTTGTTGCTCCAATTATAACTAACTATGGTCCTTGGACAAAAGGCTATTTTTACACTATTGGCAATATACCTATTACAGATGAAGAAAAACAAATGGATTGCGGATTCAAAGATTTTCCGATTACAGATTTTAAGAATGAAAATCCTTTTTTCAGAAATATATATGGTGAAAGAATAGATTACGAGCCACAATTCAGCACATCTTTTGGTTTATGCTCATATAAGGGTGTTAATTTCGAGATTTGCAAAGCATTAGGAATAGATGATTAACTTTTAAATGCTTTAATTTGCTAAAAACATTTTATTTAAAAGTATTAAGTAACAAAAGGAATGATCTCTTTTATTACTCAATACTGTAATATTGCCTTTTTATGAAACAGCTGCTGAAGTTAATAAACGCAAACGTCAGTTAGCAAAGGTCGCAACAGAAAATAAGGTTAAAGAACTTACGAAAGGTCTTGAAAAACTAGCATCTTCTAAAGGTAGAAATATCACTCAAGAGGCTGCTGAGCAATCAAATAAAAGTCTATTCACAAATATTAAGCATATTGACTCAACAAGAGAATATACTAAGTCTTCTTTAAAAATGGGACAAGATATGCATAAAATGTATAAAGCTGATATTGCTAATCAAACAACAAAAATTAAAGAATTTGTTTTACCAAGTAAAAAAAGAATAGACTTCATTGATTTTGATTCTGGAACAATAAGTGAATTAAAGCCATATAATCCTCGAGCAATAAAATCAGGATATAGACAATTAGAGATGTATTTGCGAGAAGTGCAGACTGAATTCCCAAATATTGATTGGCAAACTCAATTAGATGTTTATTAA
>VSOH01000263.1 GCA_009774735.1 Clostridiales bacterium | reverse complement strand
TTTCATCACCACATATATTTTACCATATATATGACAAAAAGCCCAGCATAAGCCGGACCTTTTTCGACAGACTGAGCTGATTGACTAAATGTCAATCAGCTTTGATTTTTTACTATTCCCACTCGACGGTGCCGGGGGGTTTGGAGGTTATGTCGTAGACAACACGGTTGACATGGGCAACCTCATTTGTTATGCGGTTAGAAACCGTTGCAAGAATATCGTAAGGTATTCTTGCCCAATCGGCTGTCATAAAATCATCTGTTGTTACTGCACGAATTGCCACAAGGTTATCATATGTTCTATGGTCACCCATTACACCAACGGTATTAACACCCGGCAGGACACAGAAAAACTGTGCAAGATTTTTTTCATAGCCGTTCTTTGCCATTTCGTCACGGAGCACCCAGTCAGCATCCTGAAGCACCTTGATTTTCTCTGCTGTAATTTCACCGATTATACGAACACCAAGTCCCGGACCCGGGAACGGCTGACGCCAGACAAGCTCTTTAGGAATACCGAGCTTTTCGCCGACTCTTCTTACCTCGTCCTTAAACAAATCGGCAAGCGGCTCAATGATGCCCAAGAATTCCACATCCTCAGGCGTATTCACTCTGTTATGGTGTGTTTTGATAACATCGGCATCACCCTTGCCCGATTCAATACAATCAGGATAGATTGTACCCTGTGCGAAAAAGCCAAGCTCATTCTGCTTTCTGATTTCATTCCAGAACACATTGAAAAATTCTGTACCGATTATCTTTCTTTTTTCCTCAGGGTCAGTAACACCTTTTAATTTTGAAAGAAAATGTTCACCGCAATTTACTCTTACAAAATTCATATCAAACAGTGTGGTAAAGGTGCTTTCTACAAAATCGCCCTCGTTCTTACGCATCAGTCCCTGGTCAACAAAAACGCAGGTGAGCTGCTTACCTACCGCACGTGACAGCAAACCTGCTGCAACAGAACTGTCAACACCGCCTGATAAACCGAGTATAACCTTTTTATCACCAATCTGCTCTCTGAGCCTTTCAACAGTATTATCTATGAAATTATCCATTACCCAATCGCCTGCACACGCACAAACCTCATAAAGGAAATTATATAGTATCTGTGAACCGAACTGTGAATGAGTAACCTCAGGATGAAACTGAACAGCATAAATATTCTTTTCTGTATTCTGCATAGCAGCACAAGGGCAGTCATTGGTAGCTCCTACGATTTCAAAGCCTTTAGGAGGAACAGCAATATAATCAGTATGACTCATCCACACAACGGATTTTTCATCCACATTCTTAAAAAGCTTTGAGCTTTTGTCAGCAGTAAGTTCGATTTTACCGTACTCACTGACAGGTGCAGTTTTAACCTCGCCGTCACCCATCCAGGCAACAAGCTGACATCCATAGCAGATTCCGAGCACAGGAATACCAAGGTCAAGTATTGCTTTATCATAATGAGGCGAACTCATATCATAAACAGAATTAGGACCGCCTGTAAAAATAATACCCTTATAGTTATTATTTTTAATAACATCAATCGGTGTGGTATATGGCAGAATTTCTGCATAAACGCTGTGGTCGCGCACACGGCGGGCAATTAACTGATTATATTGTCCGCCAAAGTCAAGAACAAGAATTTTATCCATCAAATTTCTCCTAAAAAACAGTTTGTACGTATTATATATTATCAATTTGATAAATGCAAGAAAATATAACAGCTTTCTGCAAATTCAGATAATAAAATACAAACTAAAATTTAGCACTTATATAATTTGCAATAAGCTCAACAGTTTCATCAATGCCGAGCTTTGCCACATTTATTGATAAGTCATAGGTTGATGCATCGCCCCATCTGTCATCGCTGTAAAAATTATGGAACTTTGCACGTTTTTTATCCATTGCCTTGATTTCCTTTGCAGCATTTTTCGGAACAATGCCGTAATCATTAATTACTCTGTTCATTCTGTATTCATCATCAGCATGAAGGAATACGGACACTACGTCTTTTCTTTCTCTTAAAATATACTCAGCACATCTTCCGACGATTATACAATTGCCCTCAGATGCAACCTTTTTAATCGTATCAAACTGATACTGAATAATCTGATCCTCAAGGCTTAAACCACTATTCCCCATAGGAACCAGCCCATCGGTAGAAACATTGAACAAAAAACTCCTTGTTGGTTTTTCATCATAAAAATGGAATAGATTTTCGTCAAAGCCGCTTTCTTTTGATGCTCTTTTAATAATCTCTTTATCATAATAAGGAACACCGAGCTTTTCTGCCAGCTTTGTTCCGATTTCATGTGCACCGCATCCAAACTGTCTTCCGATAGTAATTACAAAATTTTTCATAAGAATACCTCCCTATTTATATT
>VSOH01000262.1 GCA_009774735.1 Clostridiales bacterium | reverse complement strand
ATATATGATTTGCCTGTCAAAGTCAAGTGTATTTAATACTTGTAAAATAGATTTTTTTGATATATAATATATGGGATTATGCAGACAGATTTTTAATTCTAAGGAGATTCAGATATGAAGCTTGGTATTGTAGGCTTGCCTAACGTAGGTAAGAGCACACTTTTTAACGCTATAACAAACGCAGGTGCACAGAGCGCCAACTATCCATTCTGCACAATTGAGCCGAATGTAGGTATGGTTTGTGTTCCCGACGAAAGACTTGATAAGCTGGCTGAAATGTATGAACCTGACAAATTCACACCCGCAACAATTGAATTTGTTGATATTGCAGGACTTGTTAAGGGCGCATCTCAGGGCGAGGGCTTAGGCAACAAGTTTTTATCACACATCCGTGAGGTGGATGCTGTCATTCATGTTGTTCGCTGTTTTGAAAACGATGATATAACTCACGTTGACGGAAATATTGACCCTGCCAGAGATATTGAAACTATAAATCTTGAACTGATTCTTTCTGACCTTGATATTCTTGCAAGAAGAATTGACAGCAGAAAGAAAGCTATGAAGGGTGACAAAAAGCTTGCACCTGAGGTTGATTTTCTTGAAAAGCTTCAGGCAGAAATGGAGCAGGGCAAAACCGCACGCAGCATTGAAATTGATGACGACGAGCAGGAATATCTGAAAGATGTTTCACTGCTCACCATAAAGCCTGTTATCTATGCCTGCAATATGGGTGAAAACGACTTTTCCAACGGCATTGAAAACAATTCATTTTATAAAATTGTTGAAGAGATTGCTGCTGCAGAGGGTGCGGAAACCTTACCGATATGTGCAGAAATGGAAGCTGAAATTGCACAGCTTGACGATGAAGAAAAGGAAATGTTCCTTGCTGATATGGGACTTGAAAAGAGCGGTCTTGACAGACTGATTAAAAAGAGCTATGCGTTGCTTGGTCTTATTTCATACCTGACAGCAGGCAAGCCCGAGGTAAGAGCATGGACAATAAAAAACGGCACCAAAGCTCCGCAGGCGGCCGGTAAAATACATACTGATTTTGAACGCGGCTTTATCAGGGCAGAGGTTGTTGCCTTTAATGATTTGATTGAATGCGGCGGCATGACGGCTGCCAAAGAAAAAGGGCTTGTAAGATCCGAAGGTAAGGAATATGTTATGAAGGACGGAGATATTGTTCTTTTCCGCTTCAATGTTTAAAAGACATTTTCGACAAATCCCGACTATTAAAGCCGGGATTTTATAATGTTTGTTGATTTTGCATAAAATTTTCAACTGTTTTCAAAAAAATTAGTTGACTGTAATATATTATTCTGTTATTATTTATTTAAGGTGGGAGAGGATTATGTCAATGGAAACCAAAAAACCATACGACCAAATTCTTTCAAATGCGCAATCAGGCGATACAAAAAAGCAGGAAGCTATCATCACGGATTACAGAGCAATGGTTGAAATGATTGCCTCAAAATACAAAGACTCCCCTATGGAACGAGAAGACTTGATTCAGGAGGGTATGATTGGTCTTTTAGCTGCTATTAAGTCATATGACAGCAGTAAGGGTGCAAGTTTTAAAACATACTCTAAAATCTGTGTTGACAATGCAATGCAGACTGCACTGAGGAAATTCAAAAGGCTCAAGGACATTCCGGTACAAAATGTTGTTGAATATATGGAGGAAGAAATCCCCGTAGAAAACGGATTTGACAGTGCAGAGGATATAGTTATTGCCAGAGAAAGCGTTTCAATGTTAACTTCTGTTCTTCAACAGAATCTCTCAGATTTTGAAAATGAGGTTTTACGGCTTCATATTGTCGGCTGCAGTTACAATGAAATTGCAAAGCGATTAGCTAAAACACCTAAGGCAATAGACAATGCCTTACAAAGAGTTCGCAAAAAATTAAGTAATGTAAAGCTGTGAGCTTAAAGAATGAGAGGTAATTAAAATGTTTGAAGACAAGACACTAACCTGTAAAGACTGTGGCAATGATTTTGTATTTACTGCAGGCGAGCAGGAATTTTATGCAGAAAAGGGATTTGTAAATGAGCCGCAAAGATGCAAGGACTGCCGTGGCAAGAGAAAGGCAGCAGCAAGAGCACCCAGAGAGCTTCATAATGCTGTTTGTGCAAACTGCGGTGCAGAATGCAAGGTTCCATTCGTACCAAATGGTGACCGCCCTGTTTATTGCAGCGAATGCTTCGCAGCAATGAAAGACTAATTTTATTAGTTAAAAGCTCCTTGTACCGAGGAGCTTTCTTTTTTTCTGAAAAAAGGGTTGACAAGTTGCTTTTACTGTGGTAATATTATTGAGCACCAAACGCAGAGGTATCGAAGTGGTCATAACGAGGCGGTCTTGAAAACCGTTTGTCCGAAAG
>VSOH01000261.1 GCA_009774735.1 Clostridiales bacterium | reverse complement strand
AAGCCATGAGCCAATTCGTGAAGCGGCAGACAGCAAAACACAACAAAAGCCTTTGAAATGATTGATATAATCGCTTAAATATACATTCCCTCACGCAAATCTTTTAAAATGGAAAACTTATTAATTATCCTTTCTTTCGGCAGTAACCATTCGGTCATTGCCATACATATCCTTTAATACTTCAATATTTTTAAAACTATCAAGTACCGTTAAAATACTTTCACCCTGGTCATTGCCTATTTCAAGAAAAAGAACACCGTCAGGCAAAAGCTTATGTGCCCATTTATCATTTATAATCCTATAAAAATCCAGTCCGTCGATGCCGCCGTCAAGTGCCATGGAAGGCTCATACTGAACCTCGCTCTGAAGTGACTTCATTTCATCACTTTTAATATAAGGCGGATTTGAAAGAATTACATCTGCATCCGGCAGATCAAAATCATTTGCAATATCACCGCAAATCACCTTTGCATTATCAACACCATCAGCATTTTTTAAAAGATAGAACATTGCATCTGCACTTTTCTCTATCATATAAACACAGGCATTCGGGCACGACTTAGCAATACTTACACCGATAGCACCTGAGCCTGCACAAAGGTCATACACAACACATTTGCCCAAAGCCCTAATATGCCTGACAGCAAGTTCAACAAGTTCCTCAGTTTCAGGTCTTGGAATCAGTACCCCTTTACCCACAAAAAACTCACTTTCATAAAAATCCCATCTGCCGATTACATATTGCAGCGGCTCACCGCTTTTAACACGCCAGAGCAAATCAGCAAAGCGTTTCATTATAATATCATCATTAATATGCTGCTCAAACTGACTGTTTCTGATACCTGCCAAATGGCACACAAGGCAAAGGGATTTAAACTCTGCTTCCTCTACACCATTGCAGGACAAAAAGTAGATACCATAGTTATAAGCCTCTTTTAATGTCATTTGATTTCATCATCCTCCGGATTATCCGTAATTACTGCCTTTAAGGATTCAATACCCACCTCGATAATATCATCCGTCGGCTCTTTGGTGGTCAGTCTTTGCATCCACAGACCCGGAGCAGAAACAATCTTAACAAACAAATTATCGTGCCTGCCTGCGTATTTAATAAATTCGTAGCCAAGACCCATTACAACAGGCAGAAATGCTATTTTCAAAAACATCCAAAGAACTCTGACTTCTGCAATTGCCGGAAAAATTTTTGACAGCAGGGTTGAGAGAACTATGCTCAATATCAACATTACAAAAATAAAAGAAGTACCGCAGCGGGGATGAAAACGGCTGCATTTTTTTACATTTTCAACATTCAGCTCAAGCCCTGCTTCATAACAGGCAATTGATTTATGCTCAGCACCATGGTACATAAAGGTGCGTTTAATATCATTCATTCGGCTGACAAGGGCAATATAAACAACAAAAATAATGATTTTAATAACACCCTCAATCGTACCCTGCCAAGGTGCCAGAGAGCCATCTGCCCATACGTTAAGCCTGTTGAACGCAAGAACAGGAAGATAGAAAAAAATCAGAAAAGCAAGTGCGAAGCCAAGCACTGTTGCTATGCCCATAATAAGTGTCATAAACTTGTCGCCAAGCTTATCGGTAATCCACTTTTCAAACTTATTCATTTCCGCATCCTCAATATCCTCCATACCTGATACCTCAGCAGAATACATAAGCATTTTATAACCAAGCATCATAGACTCAAAAAATCCTACAATACCCCTTATAAGCGGAAATCCCCAAAATTTATTTTTATCTTTTAAATGCTTCACCTCGTGGTGTTCAACACAGATATCACCATCAGGCTTTCTGACCGCAGTTGCAACGCCCTTCGGTCCCTGCATCATAACACCTTCAATAAGGGCCTGTCCGCCCACAGAGGTTTTATGTGTCTTTTTATCACTCATAACTTAACCCTTCATTTCCATACCTTCGTTGATTTCCTCATCTACTGCATGTGAAGCCATATCCTGCAGCTCATTTTCAGTAGGCGTATTCTCAATAGGAAGGTAAATTGTAACAAGTGTTCCCTTGCCCTCTTCACTGTTAATTTCAAGACGTCCGCCGTGAAGATTGACTATTTCATTCGTAACGGCAAGTCCGATTCCCGAGCCTCTTACAGAAACATTGGCTTTATAGAATTTGTCTTTGACATGAGGCAAATCCTCCTTGCTGATACCACAGCCCTGATCGGCTATTGCAATACTGATAAAGCTTTTGTCCTCATATTGTGTAAACTGTGCCTTAACAAAAATTTTGCTTGGTGCACGTGAATACTTGAGTGCATTATCAAGAATATTCATAAACACCTGCTTAAGTCTGTTGGCATCGGCATCAGCAATAGCAGGCACTTCGGGAATACTGTATTTAACCTCAATAT
>VSOH01000260.1 GCA_009774735.1 Clostridiales bacterium | reverse complement strand
TGCTTTATTTTTTGTTTATTAATTTTTGATAAAGTTTTTGTAAATAGCTTATGTTTTGTTGAAATATGTTTTTCAACGTGTTAAAATATTTTTAGAGATTTTAAAATTGGTTTGTAACAATTTGATGCAGTTTTTACACTTATATAATAACAGCGCAGAATTATAAATGAAATTTTTTATGGAGGGATAAGAATGAAAAGCATATTCAAATCAATTATTTCTGTTTTAATCGCTTCGACAGTTGTTGTCAGCAGTAATGCAGTTGTTTTAGCTAATGATATTGAGGGTGATTCTCAGGCTGCGAACCGGACAGCCGTTTTTGAAGATGCAGTACAGAGTGTATCCTTAGAGGAGGAGCTTGAGCCTGCTGCTTCTGAGAGTAAGGAAGTAATGTCTTCAGAGCCTTCTACAGAAAAGCCGGAGGAGAAATCGACAGAAGGCCCATCTGAGAAGCCTGAAGAAACTCCGTCAGAGAAACCGGAGGAAAATCCGATAGAGGATAGTTTTAAGGTTATACTTTCAAGCACAAAATTTACATACAACGGTGCAGTGCAAAAACCAACTGTAACTGTTAAAAATGAAAACGGCAAGGCACTTGCAAATAAAAAGGATTATACAATCAGCTATTCCGATGAAAATTCAACCAATGTCGGTACATATAAAGTAACAGTTAAATATGTCGGAACGTATTCAGGTTCTTATGATTGTGAATATAAGATTGTGGCAAGGGATGGTGTAAATCCCGTTCTGAACAGGACTGTTATCACAAAAACCGGCACAGTGCAAAGACCAACCGTTACCGTGAAGGATGATTTAGGTAACAATCTTACATATAAAAAAGATTTTACAGTTGATTATTCCAACTGGAATTCTAAAAATACCGGTACTTATAAGGTCACTGTTAAAATGATTGGTAACTATAAGGGTACAAAAACATATAACTATTATATTGTTGATGGTAAAATTACACTTTCAAGAACTAAAATTAATTATGTTGGAACAGTGCAAAGACCAACTGTTAAGGTAACGGATGCTAAGGGTAATGCTTTAACCTACAAAAAAGATTTCACGGTTGATTACTCTAACTGGAATTCAAAGGCTGTTGGTACTTACAAGGTTACTGTTAAAATGATAGGCAAGTACTCAGGCTCTGCGGTTTATTCCTATAAAATTGTTCCTCAGACAAATGTTACACCAAAGCTTAATCGTATTGATATAAAAAAGACCGGCACGGTACAAAGACCTACTGTAACAGTTAAGGATTATAAGAATAATGCCTTGACATATAAAAAGGATTTCACAGTTGACTATTCAAATTGGAGTTCAAAAAATGAGGGTGTTTATACTGTAACAATTAAACTTATGGGTAATTATTCAGGCTCTTATACATATAAGTATTATATTAATGACCCGAATTATCTTCCGCTTAATACGACTGCAACGCACATCAGTCATGAGTATGCAAATGTTAAGAAGGAGATATTCGGCAAGTCTGTTCAGGGCAGAAATCTTGAAGCATTTATAATTACTCCGTCAAACGGCAAGTTTACAAAAACCTTTTTTATGACCTTTGCAATTCACGGCTTTGAGGATAGCTATAGCAGGGACGGACAGCTCCTGACTGCTGAGGGCAATAAGCTTGTTGAGTACTATGCAAAAAATCCAAAAATGCTTAAGAATTACAGACTTGTTATTGTTCCTTGTCTGAATCCTGACGGAACTGTTGCGGGTGTTAATAATCAGCGTGCATGCTCCACAGCATTTGGAAGATGTACTGCAAAACATATTGATATGAACAGGGATTTTGTTTCCTTCAAAGCTATAGAATCACGTTATCTTAAGGATTTTCTTAACAAGTACAGACCCGATATATTTACCGATTTTCATGGCTGGATGGATGAAACGATAGGTAGCGGTACGCTTTGTAATGTTTATAACAAGCATCTTGGTTTGTCTGACAAGCTTGTTGACCGCTATGCAACAACAAGCGGATATCTCCACGGATATGTTTACCGGACTTATGGCTGTCCATCGGTTCTTCTTGAGTACAAATCACCAAAGCATGTTAATCATAAGCAGACATATTCGGCTATCAACGAAATAATAAGCTATTATAAATAAGTATAAACAAAACGTCATCAGTTTCTGATGACGTCAGATTGTCGATAAAGTGGGCTGAACCACGCACTAAGATTAATGAACAAAAAATTTACTGTTTCGTATGATTGCTGGGCAGAGTTTTACTTCTGTCGCCAAAACAATTTAAAAGCCTTGCAATTTTAACAAATTGCAAGGCTTTTGTGCGTTTTTCGCCTTTTGCTCGGAAACAGTACCATCGTACAGTAATCCTCGCAAAATACAAAATTCAGCTCCATTTCTCAACATCTG
>VSOH01000026.1 GCA_009774735.1 Clostridiales bacterium | reverse complement strand
CGTTAAATAAGCCTGTGGTTGCAACGGGCGACGTCCATTTCCTTGATGAAAAGGATGCTAAGTTCAGAGCAATCATTATGGCATCAAAGGGCTTTGATGATGCTGACCAGCAGGCACCTCTTTATTTCAAGACGACTGATGAAATGCTTGAGGATTTTGCATGGGCAGGGGAAAGAGCAAAGGAATTTGTTATTGATAATCCAAATAAAATTGCAGATTCCGTTATGGATAATATTCCGCCTATTCCGCCCGGAACCTTCCAGCCTCACATTGACGGTGCTAATGAGGAGTTAACGGAAAAATGCTGGAATATGGCGAAGGATTTATATGGTGACCCTGTGCCTGAATATGTTGCTAACAGATTGCAGCGTGAGCTTGATTCCATTATCGGTCACGGCTTCGGTGTGCTTTATGTTATTGCCAAGCGTCTTGTTGAGGAGAGCGAGCGAAACGGCTATCTTGTTGGTTCCCGTGGTTCAGTAGGCTCGTCACTTGCTGCACATTTCGGCGGCATATCTGAGGTTAATCCGCTGGCACCGCACTATTACTGCAAAAGCTGTAAGCACAGCGAATTTTTCCTGCACGGTGAATATGGCTCAGGCTTTGACCTTCCTGCTAAAAATTGTCCGAACTGCGGCACGCCGATGACGCGTGACGGTCACGAAATCCCATTTGAAACCTTCCTTGGTTTTGACGGTGATAAGGAACCTGATATCGACCTTAATTTTAGCGGTGAGTATCAGTCACGCTCGCACAGATACACTGAGGAGCTGTTTGGCAAGGAGTATGTGTTCAAGGCAGGTACTATGGCAACAGTTGCTGATAAAACAGCATATGGCTATGTTATGAAATATCTTGACGAACGCGGTCTTGCAGGTACTACCCCGAAAGCAGAAATCGGCAGACTGGCTGTCGGCTGTACGGGAATCAAACGAACTACCGGTCAGCATCCGGGCGGTATGGTTGTTGTGCCTGATAAATATACGGTTGAGGATTTCACACCGATTCAGTATCCGTCAAATGACGAGAAAAAGGGTACTTACACAACGCACTTTGACTTTAAGAATTCACTTCACGATACTTTGCTGAAGCTTGATGAGCTTGGACACGATAATCCGACACTTTATAAATATCTTGAGGATTCAACAGGTATCCCCGTTATGGATGTTGATTTGGCAGACCCTAACCTGTATAAGCTGATAACATCCACCGAGCCTATCGGTGTTTCACCCGAGGATATTGACTGTGTAACAGGTACACTGGCAATCCCTGAAATGGGCACACCTTTTGTTATCGGTATGCTTACCGAAGCACAGCCGAAAACCTTTGCGGATTTGCTGCAGATATCCGGTTTATCCCACGGTACGGATGTTTGGCTTGGCAATGCGCAGGAGCTTATTCAGAACGGCACCTGTACAATTTCCGAGGTAATCGGATGCCGTGATGATATTATGACACACCTTATTCACGTTGCTGACAAATATGAGTCTGAAACCGGCAAGGAGTCGCCTTTGTCTAAAAAGGACTGCTTTAAAATTATGGAGTATACCCGTAAGGGAAAGGCACCGAAGGAGCTTCCTCCATATGAGGAGGCTATGAAAACCATTGGTGTTGAGCAGTGGTATATTGATTCCTGTTATAAGATTAAGTATATGTTCCCTAAGGCACACGCGGCGGCATATGTTATTGCAGCACTGCGTCTTGCGTGGTATAAAATTTATTATCCTATCCATTTTTATTCTGCTTATTTTACGGTTCGCGGCGGTGCTATTGATGCTGTTGCTGCTGTGGAGGGTAAGGCTGCAGTTAAGCGTAAAATGGAGGAAATCAAGCTTAAGGGCAATGATAAAACGGCTAAGGATGAAAGTACATATGTCGTTTTGCAGATTGTTATTGAAATGCTTGCAAGAGGTATTGAATTTTTACCTGTTGATATTTATAAATCAGATGCACGTATTTACCGTATTGAGGATGGCAAAATTCGTCTGCCCTTCGGTGCAATTGATGGTATCGGTGAGAATGCTGCAAATTCAATTGCCGATGCAAAGAATGACGGCAATGGTGAATTTATGAGCTATGATGACTTGATGGCAAGAGCGGGAATAGGCAGGAGCGTTGTTGATGCATTAAAAGCAGCAGGTGCTCTTGGTGATATGCCTGAATCAAACCAGATTTCTTTATTTTAATATAATATTAGACTTGACACAATCGTGTTAGTATGGTAGCATATTAACGCTCTACCATACTAAAGTATAATTGTCAGGGAGATTTAATAAATATGAAAAGATATTCAAAACTAACACCTCAGGGCAGCCGTGATTTGCTCTTTGAGGAATGTGATGACAGAAGGAGAGTTGAAACGGTTGTTTCAACTCTGTTTAAAGAAAAAAACTACAGAAAGGTTATGACACCGACTATTGAGTTTTTTGATGTGTTTGAGAGTGATAACCTTGGTATTGAGCCTGAAGAAATGTACAAGCTCAGTGACAATCAGGGCAGAACAACCGTACTCAGACCCGATAATACTGCCCCTATTGCAAGGCTTGTAGCAACACGTCTTTCAAAAGAGGATTTACCTGTAAGGCTCTACTATAATCAGAATGTTTATGTCCGCAACAAGCAGCTTGCCGGCAGAACAGATGAAATTGAGCAGAGCGGTATTGAGTTAATCGGTGACGGCAGTATGGATGCTGATATTGAGGTTATCTCAATGGCGAATGAGGCGCTCAAAAGAAATGAGGTTAACTCATATAAGATTGAGCTTTGCCATGCAGGCTTTTTCAATACCATTCTTGACAGGCTTAATGTTTCTGCATCTCAAAAGGCAGATATATGCAGCTTTATTGAGGGGAAGAATTATTCTGCTCTTGGTGATTTACTTGATAAAACCGGCGACAGCAGAGAAGCACAGATTATTAAAAAGCTGCCAAGATTATTCGGCGGTGTTGATGTTATAGATGAGGCTAAGGCACTTTATAATGATGATGAGGTTAACAAGGCTCTTGATTATCTTAAAGAGATTTATGAAAGACTTTGTGAGCTTGGATTCGGTAATGATATTTTAATAGATTTAGGTCTTGTCAACCGCAGCAATTATTACACAGGTGTCATTTTCAGAGGCTATGCCCAGGGCAGCGGTGTAACAATTATTTCAGGCGGACGCTACGATAATTTAGTTGGAGAGTTCGGTATGGATGCTCCTGCTGTTGGTTTCGGTGTCAATGTTAACGCTTTGTGTGACGTTATGCGTGAGGAAATCAATGTTGACCGTCCTCTGCGTATTGCACTTACCAAGGGCAGACTTGAAAAATCTTCAGTATCACTCTTTAAAACAATGGGGCTTGATACAGCCGAGCTTGAAAATAAGGGCAGAAGATTAATTCTCCCTGTGGGTGATTATGAGGCTGTATTATCAAAGGCTCCGGATGTAATAACCTATGTAGAGCACGGTGTATGTGATATCGGTGTTGTGGGCAAGGATACGATTGCAGAGCACGGCAATTCCTTCTATGAGGTCATTGATCTTGATATCGGTAAGTGCAGATTTGCTCTTGCCTGCCCAAAGGGGACTGATTTCTTCTCAGGCTACAAGCGTAAAACGGTTGCCAGCAAGTACCCTAAGGTTGCAAAGGAATATTTTAAATCCAAGGGTATGGATGTTGATATCATTAAGATTGAGGGTAGTGTGGAGCTTGCTCCGCTCCTTGGTCTTGCCGACGGCATTGTTGATATTGTTGAAACAGGCTCAACGCTTAAGGAAAATGGTCTTGAGGTTGTAGATACAATTATGCCGATTTCAGCAAGAGTTATTGTTAATATGGCTTCAATGAAGCTTCGTAAGGATGAAATTGAACAGTTTTTAAATGATTTGGAGCTGGCATCAAAGGTTTAAGGAGAGCTGATATGAAAATAACAAAAGCAAACGGAAAGGCAGAATATGCCCTGATAGAAAATTTAAAAAAGCGTGCAGGTGAAACTGATCCTAAAATCGTTGAAATTGTAACGAATATAATTAATGCAGTTAAGGAGCAGGGTGACGACGCTGTGCGTGAATTTACAGTCCGCTTTGACGGCTCGGTGCCGAAGAGAACGGTTATAGAAAAGGAAGAACTTAATTCCTATTTGGATATTGTTGACGATGATTTTAAGCAGGCTCTTTATAATGCTAAGGAAAATATCTATAATTTCCACCTTCGTCAGGCTCAGCAGTCTTGGTTAAGAACTGAGGAAAATGGTGTTATTATGGGTCAGCGTGTTCGCGGACTGCACAGGGTTGGTATTTATGTTCCGGGCGGAACGGCTGCTTATCCGTCATCAGTTTTGATGAATGCAATCCCTGCCAAAATTGCAGGTGTTAAGGAAATTATTATGGTTACCCCACCGGGAAAGGACGGAAGTCCTAATCCTGATATTATGGCTGCTGCGGCTGTTGCAGGTGTTGACAAGGTGTTCCTTGTGGGCGGTGCACAGGCAGTTGCTGCTCTTGCATATGGTACTGAAAAAATACCAAAGGTTGATAAAATTGTCGGACCCGGTAATATCTTTGTTGCCACTGCAAAAAAACTTCTTTACGGTGTGGTTGATATTGATATGGTTGCAGGACCGTCGGAAATTCTGATTGTTGCCGATAAAACTGCACAGCCTGCATTCCTTGCAGCAGATTTAATGAGTCAGGCAGAGCATGATAAGCTGGCATCTGCTATTCTTTTGACTACATCAACTGATATAGCCAAAGCAACTGCAAGGGAAATTGACAGACAGATTAAGTTCCTTGAACGACAGGAAATTATTGCTGAGTCACTTGATAAATTCGGTGAAATTATTGTTTGTGAAAATCTCGACCAGGCTATTGAATTTGCCAATGAGCTTGCACCTGAGCACCTTGAAATGTGCGTTGAAGAACCTCTGAGATATATTGGAAGGCTTGACAATGCAGGCTCTGTTTTCCTTGGAAATTATTCACCTGAGCCGCTCGGTGACTATTATGCAGGTCCTAACCATGTACTGCCCACAAGCGGAACAGCAAGATTTTTCTCTCCGCTTTCTGTTGACAGCTTTGTTAAAAAGAGCAGCTTTATTTACTATACAGAGGCTGAGCTTTCAAAGGCAAAGGATGATATTGTTAAGCTTGCTGATACTGAGGGCTTGACCGCTCACGCAAATTCCATTAAGGTAAGATTTGAATGAGATTTGATAAAAAATCTTTAACTTCATTAATCATTATTTTCGCTGTTTTGCTTGCTATTGTGGGTGTTAAGGTTTTTAATGGTGATGTTGATGATAATAAGCCTGCAAGTCTTAAAATTCCCAATAATGACGGACAGCTTGCTGTCCACTTTTTTGATGTCGGTCAGGGTGACAGTGAGTTTATAGAGCTTCCTAATGGTCAGTGTATGCTTATTGATGCATCCGTCAGCAGCTATGGTGATAAAATTGTTGAAACGATTGAGGGGCACGGCTATACAGAAATTGATTATCTTGTTGCAACACATCCCCACGCCGACCATATCGGCGGTATGACTGATGTTGTTGAAAGCTTTGAAATCGGCGAAATTTATATGCCAAAGGTATCCTCAACAAGTAAAACATTTGAGGGACTTTTAACTGCAATTTCAGATAAAGGTTTGCACATTAATACTGCCGGTTCAGGCAAAACAATCTATTCCGACAGTGAAGTGCAGATAGATATTTTAGCACCTGTCAGTGAAAGCTATGATGACACAAATAATTATTCTGTAGTTGTTAAAATCACATATGGCAGTAATTCTTTCCTGTTCACAGGTGATGCAGAGGAGCTTTCCGAAAATGAAATGCTCGATTCTTGTTATGATGAGCTAAGTGCGGATGTGCTTAAGGTCGGGCATCACGGCAGCAATACGTCAAGCAGTGATGCGTTCATGCAGGCAGTTAATCCTGAATATGCAGTAATTTCCTGTGGTGCAGGCAATTCCTATGACCATCCTCACAGTGAAACAATCACTAAGCTTAAGAATATGGGTATTGAGTATTACAGAACAGATATTAACGGTACTGTCACAATAAGCTGTGCCGGTAATGGTGATTATGATATAGAGTGTGACAATGAACTGGATAATTGACAGAATTGAAAATGATACAGCCGTTTGTGAGGCAGGCAGCATAACGATTGATGTTCCGTTGTCAGTGTTGCCCAAGGGTGCTTCAGAGGGTGATGTAATCACACTTTCTGTTGATAGAGAACAGACGGCTGAAAGAAAGAATAAAATAAATAATTTAATGAATAGTCTTTTTAAGTAATAAAGGGAAATCCACCGATCTAAACTATGGCTTGGATTATGTTTATTGCCTAAGGACCGAGGTATCAAAATGAGAACTGCAAAGATTGAAAGAAATACGAAGGAAACACAGATAACCATAGAGCTTAATCTTGACGGCGGAGAGGTTGAAATCTCTACAGGCATTGGCTTTTTTGACCATATGCTCACAGCCTTTGGCGTTCACGGCGGATTTGGTTTAAAGATTAATGTTAAGGGTGATTTGGAGGTTGATACGCACCATACTGTTGAGGATACAGGTATTGCACTGGGTATGGCTTTTAAGGAAGCACTGGGTAATATGGGCGGTATTGTTCGTTACGGTTCATTTGCTATCCCTATGGATGAGGCTCTTGCCGAATGTATTGTTGATATTTCAAATCGTCCGTTTTTGGTGTTCAAGGCGTCCTTTGAGCAGGAACTTTGCGGTGATTATGAAACCTGTGTTACCGAAGAATTCTTCAGAGCCTTTGCAATGAATGCCTGTGTTACACTGCATATCCGTGTGCCATATGGTGCAAATGCGCATCACGAGATAGAAGCAATATTTAAGGCAGTTGCTCACGCTATGAAAATTGCCGTGGCTCAGAACGAGGACGGCTCAGTTTTATCTACAAAAGGAGTACTCTGATGATTATTTTTCCTGCTATTGATATTATCGGCGGCAAGCCTGTAAGACTTTATAAGGGTGATTTTTCAACAGCCAAGCAGGTTGCAGGTGATGCACTTGAAACTGCTGAAGGCTTTGTTAAAGCGGGCTGTCAGTGGATACATATGGTTGACCTTGACGGCTCTCTGAAAAAGGAGCCTGTTAATGCCCAAACCTTCATTTCAGTTGCCAATGAAACACCGCTTAAGGTTGAGCTTGGCGGCGGTATAAGAACAATGAAGGATATTGATTTTTATATCAATAAAGGTATAAGCCGAATTATTTTAGGCTCTGTTGCTTTGAAAAATCCACAGTTAGTTGAAGAGGCTGTTAAGGAATTCGGTGCTGCAATTGCTGTCGGAATAGATGCTAAGCAGGGCTATGTTGCAACAGAGGGATGGGTCGAAGGCAGTGATGTTTATTTTACCGACCTTGCAAAAAAAATGGAAGCTGTCGGTGTTAAAACAATAATCTTTACCGATATCGGTAAGGACGGTACGCTTTCAGGCCCGAATATCGAACAGCTTGTTGAAATCAATAGTGCCGTATCCTGCGATATTACTGCTTCAGGCGGTGTTACAAGTATAGGCGATATTTTAGCACTCAGAGATAAAAAGCTTTATGGTGCAATATGCGGAAAAAGTATTTATGAACGCACACTTGATTTAAGAGAAGCAGTGGAGGTTTGCAAATGATTGATGTTGAAAAATATTTTAAAAAGGCAGATTTAATCCCTGCTGTTATACAGGAGGACTCTACAGGCGAGGTGTTAATGCTTGCCTATATGAACAGTGAGTCAATGCAAAAAACACTTGAAACAGGCTACACCTGGTTCTGGTCACGTTCAAGACAGGAGCTCTGGAACAAGGGTGCAACATCGGGGCATCTGCAGAAAATTGTATCTATATACGGTGACTGCGACGATGATACACTTTTAATTAAGGTTATTCAGACAGGTGCTGCCTGCCATACAGGCAGCCACACTTGTTTTTTCAATAAAATTGAGGGAGAATTTTAATGGATTATATCAGAAACGATTATCAGACAATCCTTGACAGAAAAAGTGCAAAGGAAGAGGGTTCTTACACCTGCTATCTTTTTGAAAAGGGTATTGATAAGATTTTAAAGAAAATCGGCGAGGAGTCAACTGAAATGGTTATCGCCGCTAAAAACGGAGTTAAAGAAGAAACGGTTGGTGAAATCTGTGATTTGATTTATCATACACTTGTTATGATGGTTGATCAGGATATCACAATTGAGGATGTTGAGGAAGTACTCAGACAAAGAGCTGAAAAGTCCGGCAATCTTAAGCAATTTCATCAGGTGGATAAGAATTCATAATGTCACACAGTAAATGGATAGTTGCCGATGCAGATAAGGAAAAGGCATCGGCTCTCAGCGAAAAACTGAATATTGATCCGCTCATTGCTTTTTTGCTGGTATCAAGAGGAATTGATGATGAATTAAGTGCATCGGGCTTTCTTTACGGCTCAAGTGCCTATACCTCACCATATTCGTTCAAGGATATGGATAAGGCTGTAGAAAGAATTAACAGAGCTCTTGATAACAATGAAAAAATTTGTGTTTACGGTGACTATGACTGTGACGGTGTAACGTCAACGGCATTGCTTTTCTCACTGCTTGAAAGCCTTGGGGCGGATGTTATTTATTATATTCCGAACCGCTTGAGCGAGGGCTATGGTATGAATATGCATGCCATTGATAAGATTAAGGCACAGGGTACTGATTTGATTGTGACTGTCGACAATGGTATTTCGGCAATGGATGAGGCTGAATATATCTATGCTCTTGGTATGGAGCTTGTTGTTACAGACCATCATCAGCTTGGCGAGAATCTGCCGAGAGCTGAGGCGGTCGTTAATCCGCACAGACCGGATAATGATTTGAAATTCAGGGATTTTGCAGGTGTCGGCGTTGCCTTCAAGCTTGCCTGTGCTGTCTATGACGGTGAGGTTGATGAGCTGATTGAGCAATATGCCGATTTAGTAGCAATAGGTACAATCGGTGACGTTGTTCCGCTGAGGGACGAAAACAGAAGCCTTGTTAAAGCAGGACTTGAGCTTATCAACTCTGATTCAAGAATCGGAATTGCAGCACTTAAAAAGGCAGCTGGCTCCGACGATCGTATTAGTGCTGTCAATGTTGCATTTCAGCTTTGTCCTCGTATTAATGCTGCAGGCAGAATGGATGATGCCGCAAAGGCTGTTGAGCTTTTAATATGTGATGATTATGAGGAAGCACAGTTCAAAGCATCCCAGCTTGATGTTGAAAATACGCACAGGCATACTGTTGAATCAAACATTATTGAAAGTGTCTGTGAGCAGATTGCAGAAAATCCGAGTCTGGCAGATGACAGGATTATTGTTGCAGCAGGTGAAAATTATCATTCAGGCGTTATTGGTATAGTGGCATCAAATATCAGCAGTCTGTATGGCAAGCCGGTTATAATTTTCAGTATTAATGATGATGGGGAGGCAGTCGGTTCGGCAAGGAGTATTGAGGGATTCAATATTTTTGAAGCAATAAATAGATGCAGTGACCTGCTTACTCATTTCGGCGGTCATCCGCTTGCTGCCGGCTTGGGCATTATGCGTAATGATATTGATTTGTTCAGAGAACGGATTAATGCCTACGCTGCAGAAGCTTTTCCTGTTATGCCTGCAAAAAACTTAATGCTCGACTGTAAGCTGTCACCTTTTTATCTGGATATTGATTTAGTTGATCATTTGACTGCTCTTGAACCATACGGAGCAGATAATGCACAGCCGTTATTCGGTCTTTTCAATATGGAGCTCGTGTCGGTTACGCCTATCGGTGACGGCAAGCATATAAGATTTGAGGTTTCAAAAAAAGGTAAGACGCTTCGTATAGTCAAGTTTCAGACTGCGGCAGAGGATTTTCCCTATGCAGCAGGCGACCGTATTGATATTGCCGTAAGGCTTTCAAAAAATTATTATAAGGGTAAGTATTATCTTTCAATACAGGCAGCAGATGTTCGCAGAAATGGTATTGACGATAATAAGTATTTTGAAGAAAAAGCGGATTACGAGCTTTTTAAGCTCGGTAATAAGAATAAGACAGATATTTATCCGAGCCGTGAAATATGCTCGGTAATATATAGATTTCTTAAGAAGAAGGGCGGTTATGCCTATACTCTTGATGATTTATATTTTGAGCTGGGTCAGAGTGTTACGTATGGTCAGCTTTGCTTTGCTCTTTCTGCATTCGGGGATGCAGGGCTTATTAACCGCAGCAGTGCAATAACTTTAAATAATCCAAGCGGTAAGGTGGATTTGGAAAGCACCAAAACACTTGCCGCCCTGAAGGGAAGGATTTAAGTGATAGAAACCGATAAGGAATATGATATGGATTATGACGATGGTTTTGACTCATTTTTTGAGGAGATTAAATCATCGAAGTATTATGATGTTGATAAAATTGAAAAGGCATATAATCTTGCTTTCAGTGCCCACAAAAATCAAAGGCGTCGTTCAGGTGAGCCATATATTATGCATCCTGTTGCAGTGGCAAAAATACTCTTTAAGCTCGGTATGGACAATGAGTGTATTATAGGCGCACTGCTTCACGATGTTGTTGAAGATACGGAGTATAATCTTGATTATATCAAAACCGAATTCAGTGATGAGGTTGCATTGCTTGTTGACGGTGTTACAAAGCTGGGTCAGATTCCGCTTTCAAGCCGTGAGGAGGTACAGGCGGAAAATATCCGTAAAATGTTCATAGCTATGAATGAGGATATCAGGGTAATTATTATTAAGCTTTGTGACAGGCTTCATAATATGAGAACTCTTGAGCATATGCCCCCACATAAGCAGAGAGAAAAAAGTCTTGAAACGCTTGAGATTTATGCACCGATTGCACATCGTCTCGGTATCAGACCAATTAAAGAAGAGCTTGAGGATTTAGCAATATTCTATCTCGACCCGATTGCTTATAAGGAAATAGAAAAAAATCTTTCTATGAAAAAGGAGCAGGGTGAAAAATTCCTTAAGGAAATTACCTGTCAAATCAGTGACAAAATCACACCTGTTATGGATAATGTCAAGATTTTTTCACGTGTTAAATCCGTTCACGGAATTTTTCGTAAGGTGTATATTAAGGGCAAGAATTTTGAGCAGATTTTTGATATTTATGCGGTCAGAATTATTGTTGATTCAATGATTGACTGTTATAATGTTCTTGGTATTGTTCACGATATGTTCCAGCCTTTGCCCGGCAGGTTTAAGGATTATATCTCTATGCCTAAGCCGAATATGTACCAGTCACTTCATACAACAGTGCTTACGAAATCGGGAGTGCCTTTTGAAATACAGATTCGTACATGGGATATGCACCGTACCGCAGAGTTCGGTATTGCCGCACACTGGAAATACAAGCTTGGTAAAGGCGGTAAGGACGGAATTGATGACCGTCTTGAATGGATTCACAGAATAATTGAAAACGATAACGAAAGTGATAATCCCGAAGAGTTGGTTTCTACAATAAAGGGTGATTTGTCTGCCGAGGAAGTGTTTGTTATGACCCCTAAGGGAGATGTTAAATCACTGCCAAAGGGTGCAACTGTTATTGACTTTGCTTATGCAATACATTCTGCTGTCGGCAACAAAATGATCGGTGCTAAGGTTAACGGTAGAATTGTTAACCTTGACTATAAGGTTAAAACCGGTGAAATTGTCGAGATTTTAACCTCTAATCAGCAGGGCAAGGGTCCGTCACGTGACTGGCTTAATATTGTTACAACAGGTGAGTCACGAAGCAAAATCCGTGCCTGGTTCAAAAAAGAAAAGCGTGATGAGAATATTATTCAGGGTCGAAGTGAGGTTGAGCGTGAGCTGAAGCGGAACTTTATTCGTCTTGAAGCAGGCGACTATGAAAAGTTCGTTGCCAAAATCGCTGACCGACAGCATTTTGAAAATATAGATGATTTTTATGCTGCTGTTGGTTACGGCGGTATTCAGATGACAAGACTGATGCCCGGTATTAAAGACGATTATAACCGTAACTGGAAGCCGAAGGATACACAGCCTCCAAAGCCTGTTATACCAAATGACTTTAAGGAAACGCAGAAAAGTACGAACGGTATTGTTGTTGAGGGTATTGATAACTGTCTTGTCAAAATGGCCAAATGCTGTTCGCCGATTCCCGGCGAGGAAATTATAGGCTTTATCAACCGTGGTACAGGCTTGACCATTCATAGACGTGACTGTGTCAATGTTCCGCCTGATCCTGCACTTTCTCCTGAGCCTGCAAGGTGGGTTAATGCGCACTGGGATGGCAGTGTTAAGGTTGAGGCAAGGTCAACAATTGATGTTTATGCAATTGACCGTGATGGTGTTGTTCTTGATATAACTACAAAAATGGCAGGTGCCCACGTTAAAATTCATTCAATTAATGCCCGTCCGATTAATGAGGGCAATTGTTTAACTACAATGACCATCTCCGTCAATTCAAGAGAGCATCTTGAAAGTGTTTCAAAGCTGCTGAAAAAGGTTGATGGTGTTTATCACATAGAGAGAAGCGGTAATATATGAAAGCAGTAATTCAGAGAGTAAAACACGCCGGTGTTACAATTGATAATGTTAAGGTAAGCTTTGTTGATAAGGGCTTCCTTATATTGCTTGGCGTTGAGCAGGGAGATACCAAAGCAGATGCCGACAAGCTGGTGAAAAAAATACCGGTGCTCAGAATATTTGAGGATGAAAATGAAAAAATGAATTTATCCTGCCTTGATGTTAATGGTGAGATTCTTGTGGTTTCACAGTTTACATTATGTGCGGACTGTTCACACGGCAGACGTCCGAGCTTTACAAAATCAGCACCTCCTGCTGAGGCAGAAATGCTTTATGAATATTTTGTTGATGAGCTAAAAAAAGCAGGAGTTAAAAAGGTTGATACAGGTCGCTTTGGTGCTGATATGAAG
>VSOH01000259.1 GCA_009774735.1 Clostridiales bacterium | reverse complement strand
AGAGACTGGCATTATACTTAGAAGAGTATTTTGCTCAAAAAGGTGTGTGCAGCGATATTTTTTATATTGATACAACAAAGGGGACAATAAATCCTTGTGAAGTTAAGTTGATTTCATCAAAAAAGAATTTGGATAACACAACTGAATATGTGATAAATGTTCCAATTGTTGAGGATATATCAACGGCTGATATTAAATACCACCGTGGAGTGTTATCATATCCAAAAAATAATAGTGTAAAAATATCTGAATTAACTGATTATAATAATTATAAACAAGCGAATGGCGACTACACAAAGGTTGAAATAAAAGTATTTTATATATGTGCAAGATTAAAAAACAGTAATCTTATAAACTATATAAATAACAAAATTCGCCAACATTGTTTTGAAGTGGATTGTCGTTATCCCTGTTCTTTTATTCCTCGTGTACCATCAGAATATTATTACTACAATTGGAATATACCACCATTCATCACAGGGGCAAAGCAATTCACAGAAGATGATAAGAAACGATTATATGAAGATGTAAAAGCATTTTTACTTGATGCTATTTCTTCTGTGTAAGAAGGGAGTAAAATATGGAAACAAACTATAACAGTGGTCGTAAACAACAAAGAAAAATCATTATGTTGGTGTTATTAATTTTTATTATTTCTATTGTGATTACAACAATCTATTCAATAACAAAGGCAGAAAAAGATGATAAAGAAACAACATTGACTGATATTGAAACAGGAGCTGTTGATAATGAAATCATTATTTTTGAAGAACAGACTGTCACAGGCACAAATGGTGAAAATGACACATTAATGCCTGCAACAGTAAAAAAGGTTGTTAATTCTAAAGTTCTTCAAGTATCAGTAAATGGCAGCGATATTGAATTGTGTATGATTGGAATTTCAATTCCAAAAGACAAAGAAACAGAAGCGGTTAATTATCTTAATGAATTATTTAAAGCATCAAAAGATGTTTGGTTGCAATATGATGAAATGACAGTTAATGAAGAAAATCAAGCACTTTGCTATGTATGGCTATCAAAAGATGTTAATACATATCTTGTTTATTTTTGTGAGAACTATATGTTGCAAGCAAAATTGATAAGTGAAGGGTTGGCAAATCCTGTTGAAGAATATCCAAATTCAAGATATGAATATGCTCTCAATTCAATTAAAAAAGAGGTAAAATAATATGAAAATTTTTTTATACATCTTATTTCTTTTAGCACTGTTTGTTGGGTTTTATGTTGTGTCTATAAAAGGCAATCAAAAACAAACGAAAACAGGAGATGTTGATGAAAAAACAACCCAGAACCAGAATACATCAGAGAAAAGAAGAAAATCTCAGCAACAGCAGATGCAGAAGCAACTCTTACCAAAGCAAAAGCACAGGCAGAAGCTAATGAAAAATTAAACAATTCGCTTTCAAAGAATTTAATTGATTATAACACTATCCAAAAGTGGAATGGTGAGTTGCCGAAAGTTAATGGCTCTAATGGTACAATCATAGACGGAAGCTCTTTATTCGGTGATGCAAATAATGATAAAAAATAACAGTACAAAGGGTGAAACAATATGTCTGCAAATTATTTGAAGAAAATGATTGTGTTTTCAAGTGAGGAAACAAAAGAGATAATTGAGAAGTATGTTCAGCTTGAAGCAACTCGGCGAGAATGTAGTCTGTCAAGAGTTGTAGAGGAATTACTATTAGATGCTATCTATGAACGGCTACCAGATAGTCGAGAAGAGATTGTACAGATTTTTAAAAATAGATACTCGTTTGGTTATAACAAAGCAATAGAAGGTGGATTAACAGATGGCGATGAATAATTGTTTTGCGTATTCCACTAAGGGTACTTCACATTTTTGCTTTGCCTTATCAGAAATTCTTTGCGATGATAAAGAGTGTCCTTTCTTCAAAACTAAAGAACAGCTTGAAGCAGATGAAGAAATGGTAATAAAACGCTTAACATCAATTGGAATTCCAACAGATGTTATCAAAAAGTATCATAAACAAAATTGGATTGAAAGAAGGCAGGTTGATGAAAAAACTAATTAAAGAAGTTAAACAATTTCGACCTTATATAACAGAAAAGAAAATTTGCTTATCGTTATCAGTATTTCTTGCGTTTTTTATAGATTATGTTCCTTTTGCAATGGGAATAGACCTATGGTCGTGGTTTTTACTATATTTATTATTTTTCTGTTACAGTTATTTTATATTTGGGATTACATATAAAATAACTGTACCATCTAAAAAAAGAATAAGAAAGGCTGAATTTACCGATTTTCTTATTAATAAGGGCAAGGACATTGACTTGAACAGAAAAAAGCATATAAGACCATATATGCCCTTTTCAAAGAAGATAAAATATGTTTGCTATACAATAGATG
>VSOH01000258.1 GCA_009774735.1 Clostridiales bacterium | reverse complement strand
GTTAATGAACCTTGGGAACATACGGCAGGTATAAGGTGTGTGCTCACCTCCGATAGCAATATGCATATCGCAGAGATTTTCATGATTCAAAAAGGGACAGCGCTTTTTATCAGCAAGCTTGAATATTGTGTTGCCAAATTCATCCTTATCAAGTACACTGTCAATTTTTTTCCTTATATCACCCGTAAGGTTTTTATAGTATTCAAGTGACTGCTCATCGGCATCAACCTCCCATCCCTGACAGCAGGAATCAGGGCAGGCTCCCGCAATGCATTTGAAGTCTTTATAAAAAGACGGAGTTCTTAAAATCATTTTATTATACCTATAAAATAAAGATTAATCATTTTCAAACAAAGGAGTAGAAAAATATCTTTCAGCAGTATCGGGAAGGACAGTAACAACAGTCTTACCCTTACCAAGCTTTTTAGCCAGTTTCTTTGCTGCAGCAACATTTGTTCCGCTGCTGATTCCGCACATAATGCCCTCAAGCCTTGCAAGATCCTTAGAGGTCTGAATAGCCTCTTCATCAGTTATAATGCAGATATCCTCAAATATTTTCTGATTAAGAATATCAGGTATAACACCGTCGCCGATACCCATCTGATTATGAGTCCCCACAGTTCCGCCGGCAAGAATTGCAGCATTTTCAGGCTCAACTGCCCATATGGTAATCTGCGGATTCTGTGCTTTGAGCACCTCACCTATACCTGTTATTGTTCCGCCGGTGCCGATTCCCGAGCAGAAGCCGTCAATAGGACCTGCAACCTGCTCTAATATTTCAAGCCCTGTATGGTGACGGTGCACCATAGGATTTGCAGGATTTTCAAACTGCTGAGGAATATAGACATTCGGGTCTTCCTCTTTCATTCTCAAAGCAGTTGCAAGACACTCCTCAATACAGTCACCGATATTGCCTGCATCATGTATCAGAATCACCTTTGCACCATAATGCTCAACAAGCATTCTTCGCTCACGTGACACAGAATCAGGCATTATAATGATTGTCTTATATCCCCTTACAGCACCGACAAGAGCAAGACCTATGCCCTGATTGCCGCTTGTAGGCTCAACAATGATTGTGTTTTCATTAATGAGCCCCTTTGCTTCGGCATCACAAATCATATTATAAGCAGTTCTTGTTTTAATTGAACCGCCCACATTGAGTCCCTCAAACTTAACCAGTATATCTGCTGAGTCATCATCAACCATTTTATTTAATCTGAGCATAGGCGTATGACCTATGGCATCAAGCACATTATTATAAACCATATTACAACCCCTTAAAATATATCTAATATATTTTACACACTAAAAAGAAAAAAGGCAACAGATATTTGAACAATATAGAGTAATCTGCTATTTTTCAAGTAATTTTATAATTTCAGTTGTTTCAATCTCGTAGCCATAAACATTCGGATGAAGTCCGTCATATGTATATTTACTATTGAACATTCCGTTGTTATCCGAAAGCTTATCTGTCAAATCAAGAACAGTAATCCCATATCTTTTTTCAAAAATGTCCAGCTTATCATTAAGTCTTTTGATAACAGAATTTTTCTTTTTAATAAATCTATTATTTCTTCCGTCGACAGGAAAAACCTTTAAAAGAATGATATCTGTATCAGGACAGAAATCAGATGTTTTAATGATGATTTCCTCAATATTTGAAAAAACATATTCTTCATCTGCACCGATACTGATATCGTTAGTACCGATTAAATAAACAATGCATTTCGGCATAAGGCACAGAACATTGCTTTGCAGACGCTCAAGCAGTCTGTCACTTGTATCGCCGCTGATACCGCGATTATACACATCAAGCGAATTTCTTTTTTCATACGCACTGTAAAGCTCCATATTACAGATTTCAGTAATTGAATCACCGGCTATAACAATCTGCCCCTTATCACAATAGTGCTTATTGAGATGAGCAAAATTTGTTGCTTTATTCTGCTTTTCTGCATTATATGCTGTTCTTTTTCTAAACCTTTTTAAATTCATGATTTATGCTCTTTCAATTATTTTTTATCTGCTTCCAAAGCATTTTGTTATCAGCAAAATAATACTCTATTCTGCCGTCATCGCAAAGATATGATAAATATGACCTGATTGTGCTGCCGATTAAAACATACTGATTTGCATTCATAACAAGTGAATACTTGTCAAACAACTGCTTAAGTATGTCTTCAAACGCAACAGGTTTTTCACAAATCTCAAAAATTGTTTCTGCCACCTCAGTAACCTTAGCTCTGTTCATTTTAACTAAGCTGTCAATCGTTTCGCAAGCCTCGCAATGTGACGGGATAAATACCCTGCCCTGCATATTTTCAAGCTTATACCGCGTTTCAAGGAATTCCTTCACATCATAAATGAAAAACAGATGATATTTACCTATTGTTTC
>VSOH01000257.1 GCA_009774735.1 Clostridiales bacterium | reverse complement strand
CATTAATTCGGAGGTTACACTATGAAATGTGCTATTATACTTGCAGGCGGTAAGGGTACCAGAATGAAGGCGGATTGCCCGAAGGTTATGTGTAATGTTTTATTCAGGCCTATGATCAGCTATGTTGTTGATGCTGTCAAGGAGGCAGGGGCTGAGGATATATGTGTTATTACAGGCTATAAGCATAATGAGGTTGAGGATTACCTTGCTTCTGTTGATACTAACATCAAAACAGCTTTGCAGGAGCCGCAGCTCGGTACAGGTCATGCAGTTATGCAGGCGGACGAATTTATTGCAGCTCATACTGAAGATGAAATACTCATTTTAAATGGTGATGGTCCGCTTATGGATGCCGAAACCATTAATAAGGCTTATGATTACCATAAAGAAAATAATAATTCAATTACATTAATCAGTGCAATTGTTGATGACCTTAACGGTATCGGTCATATTAAACGTGATGAAAACGGTACACTTCTGAGAATTGTTGAGCACAAGGATGCTTCTCCGGAAGAAAAGCTGATTAATGAATCAAACGCAGGCTGTTACTGGTTTAACGGTGCGGATTTGCAGTATGCACTTTCAAAAATTACGAATGAAAATGTTCAGAATGAATATTATCTTACTGACAGTCTTGAAATTCTCATTGGTGCCGGCAAAAACGCAGGTGCTTATGTTGTTGAAAACAATGAGGTTATTTTAGGTGCTAACGACAGAGTACAGCTTAACGGACTGAATACGATTATGAGAAAAAATATCAATAATAAGCTGATGGTAAACGGTGTTGATATTCCGTGTACTGACGGAGTTATGATAGGCAAGGATGTTAAAATCGGCAACTCAACAGTTATTCTGCCTAATACAATTATTGTCGGCAGTACGGTTATCGGTGAAAGCTGTGTAATCGGTCCGAACACCTATATTGATAATTCGGAAATCGGTGACAATGTGGTTCTTGACAATTGCAAAATACTGGACAGCACTGTTGAGAATGATGTTGATGCAGGTCCTTTTGTTAAAGTAAGAGCAAGCTCCGTGCTTAAAAAGGGTGTTCATATCGGCAATTTTGTTGAGGTTAAAAATTCAGTTGTGGGCGAAGGCTCAAAGAGTGCTCATTTAACCTATATCGGTGACAGTGATGTCGGCAGCAGTGTTAATTTCGGCTGCGGAACTGTTACCTGTAATTATGACGGAAAGAATAAGTCACGCTGTAAAATAGGTAATGGTGCATTTATCGGCTGCAATACAAATCTTATTGCACCTGTTGAGGTTGGCGATAAAGCCTATATTGCAGCAGGCTCAACTATTACAGATGATATTCCTGAAAATGCTCTTTCCATTGCACGTGCAAAGCAGGTGAATAAAGAGGGCTGGGTTGAAATGAAAAAACCATATAAGGAATAATTTTTACGGATGAAAAACACAGGAGAATAAATTGAAAAAGCTACTATCGGTATTATTGGCGGTGATAACAGTCTGTTTGTTGTTTTCAGGCTGTAACGAAAATGCTGATGTTGACAAAACCACATCAACCACTGAAACGACAACTACCACTACCACAAGAACAACAGAGGATTTAAGCACAACCTTCAAGGAAGCTGAAACAAATAAAATTTATCCCGCTCTTGAAATTGATAACGGTGACGGATACAGTAACAAGATTGCAACATATCAGACAAAATATGACAGCTCAAATACGACAAGAACAACAAATATCAATAACGCTGTTTCAAGGCTGAATAATCTTGTTATTCCGAAGGATGCAGTATTTTCCTTTAATCAGGTTGTAGGTAAGAGAACGGTTCTTGCAGGCTATCAGGAGGCAAAGGTTGTTCAGGGGGACGAATTTGTTGACGGACTCGGCGGAGGTATATGTCAGGTCAGCTCAACTGTATTTCAGGCGGTCCTCAGAGCAAATCTAAAAATAAAGATTAGAGCCTGCCACTCCCTTGAAATCGGTTATGTTCCGCTTGGCGGCGATGCGACTGTACAATGGAATTCACAGGATTTTCAGTTTGAAAACAACAGCGGCAGTGATATACGCTTAAGGGCTACTGCTGAAAAGGGTGTGTTAACCTGTACCATTTATTCAAAGGACAAGGTGTCTGTGGGTGATGTTAAGGTTAATATTGACAAAAACGGTGAGCAGTATGTGCTTACAAGAAGTGTTAATGGTGAAATCAATTATACCGCATACAGTAAATACAGTAAGGCTAAGCCGTCGTCATCGTCAACAACAAAAAAAGCAGGATAACATATTAATTACATTTGTAAATATATACGAAACAACCATAATAAAAACATCAATTTAAATGCCCAATACTTATTGGGCATTTCAGTCTGTCGAAAAAGGTCCGGCTTATGCTGGGCTTTTTGTCATATATATGGTAAAATATATGTGGTGATGAA
>VSOH01000256.1 GCA_009774735.1 Clostridiales bacterium | reverse complement strand
CGTGACTTCCGATACCGTCCTACAGGTGCTACAGGCGCTAGGGGTTCTGAATTTGTAACAGGTCCTATTGGTCCAACAGGTGCTACCGGTGCTGACGGCGTTACAGGTCCGACAGGTCTTACCGGTGCTACAGGTGCTAATGGTGTAACCGGTCCTATTGGTCCAATAGGTGCTACAGGTGCTGATGGTGTTACAGGCCCTACAGGTCCTACAGGCGCTACAGGTCTTGACGGCGTTACAGGTCCTACAGGCGCTACAGGTCTTGCCGGTGTTACAGGTCCTACTGGTGCTACTGGCGCTACCGGTGCTACAGGTCCGGCAAATGGCTTAGCCGCATACGGCGGTATTTACAGCAATGTTCCACAGACATTGAATCTTACAATTGGTGGAACAACTGTAATTCCTATGCCTTCAACTATGCCGCTTAGCGGTGTAACCTATACACCGGCAAACAGCATCACTGTCGGAAGTGCCGGTGTTTACGAAATAAACTATTCAACCACATTATCAGTCGCACTGGGCACTACAGTAACACTTGCAGTGCGTCAGAATGGCTCAGCAATTCCGGATGCAACCGTTTCAAGATTGCTTTCCGTAGGTGTTGGCTCACTGTTCAGCGGCAGCATCATTATCAGCTTAGCCGCAGGCGATGTTATTGATATGGCACTGTCAGCTTTACTTGCAGTAGGCGTAACCTTAGGCAGTGGTGTTAATGCAACGCTCACAGTTAAAAGGCTTAATTAAAATTCGGAATACAACAACAAAATCCTATGGCAGAAACTGCCATAGGATTTTTCTCATATTAAATAATATCTATTAATTAACTGTTTTCATCTGAATTAACATTTTCAACAAGCCATTTTGCAACTCCGTCATCGTTATTTGCTGCAATTACACCTGTTGCCAAGCATTTTAATTCGTCTGCTGCATTTGATACTGCATAACACTCGTCAGCTATCCTGAACATCGGAACATCATTAATACCATCACCAAAAGCAACTACTCTGTCACAGCATAACATTTCTTTTAAATTCAGTATGGCGTTAGCCTTTGTCGCTTTTTCCGGCATAAATTCAAGCCACTGATAGTCTGAATATATATCCTTCTGAAAAAGACAATTAAATTCATCCTTATATTTATTGTAAAAAGGCTCAAGACAATCCTTTCTGTCAATACAGGAAATATAAAAAATACTGCCTTGTAATAAATCAATTTCATAATTAACAGGATTATCACGGTCATCACCTTGTCTTGATTTTATAAAATCGTTTTGACTTTCATTGCATCTGCTTTTTATGTATGAAAACTTTTCTTTGCCATCAATGATACTGTAAACAATAGGATTAATACCGCAATCAATTAACTCCTTTATAATCACAACAATGTCGCCGTTGAAATAATTTGAAACAAGCCTTTCTCCTGTTAAATTATTTACAATGAATGTACCGTTGTAAACAATGAGCGGTATACCTATCATTATTCCGTCAGCAGCTTTATGTGCAGAAGAATAACTGCGGGCTGTTGCATAGGAAAACAAAATATCATTTTCCGCTAAATTGTTAATTACTGATTTTGTAAACCCTGATAATTTCTGACTGTTGTTTAAAAGAGTTCCGTCTAAATCTGATACATAAAGTGTTTTCATAATCTCTCCAGCTCCGCATTAAGTATTGATTTCATTTCAGCAAGTTCTTCGGTACTCGGTTTATTATCATCACTCCACATGATTTCCTTTGGCAGCCACCAGACAGGCCCTCTTCCGAAATTCCCAAATTCGCCCAAGTCACCGCTTTTTCTTGGAAAAAGATGAAAATGTAAATGAGAATCCCCATTCCCAAGACATTCATAATTCATTTTTTCAGCACCAAAAGCTTTTGCAACTGCTTTAGCGACAATAACCATTTCTTTCAGATATTCCGCCTGAAAATCAGGCTCAAGCTCATAAAGCTCTTTTACATGCTTTTTGCACATAAACAGTGTATAGCCATAAAAATGCTGATTCCATCCGATAACAACAATACCTGTTTTCAACGCTCTAACAAAATAAGGATTTTCACCATTCAAAGATTTTTCAATAGTTTGGCAAATGTCACACATAGTCTTCTCCGATAAAAAAGAGCACCTCAAAATGAGATGCTCTGAACTATTAACCATTAATCTGCTTTGCGATTTCCTCAGCAAAGTTTTCTTCTCTCTTCTCAAGACCGTCGCCCTTCATCATACGGATGAAGCCTGTAGCCTTGATTTCTGTGCCAAGCTCCTTAGCAACAGAATCAATATAACCCTTAACTGAGCCCTGGAATAAGTCACCACGAACAAATTCCTGCTCAACAAGGCAGTTTTCTTTATAATACTTGCCCATTTTACCTGCAGCAATCTTAGCAAGAACTGCTTCCGGCTTAGAAGCCATCTTAGGATCTTCCTTCATCTGAGC
>VSOH01000255.1 GCA_009774735.1 Clostridiales bacterium | reverse complement strand
CGGTAACATAGGTGCGTTCAGGCTTTGCTGTAGTTTCAGACTCTTTGAATGAAAGTTTGCCGCTGTAAAACAATGCACAAACAACAGCTACCGCAACTGCAATCAGAGCAAACAAAAACCATATTCCCTTATGACTCTTTTTTTCTTTTCTGAATCTATGTCTTTCAAGAGTAGGAAAATCCCCTGCCTCATCATCGGTATGTGTTGAGCTCATATCAAATTCTCTTGCCGTTTCCTGATAAGAGGCATCATCCTTTTTATGTACAACTAAAGGACTGTCCAGTTTTTCTTCCTTGATTTCATCATCCATAATTACTACCTCATATTATAATTTAGCTTATTCTAACATATATTTTATTAATTTTCAATATATATTGAATTCTGTGAATAAAATTGTTATAATAACTGAAAACAATACTATGGAGGAAAAAATGAATATTTTAACCTTTGACATCGGCGGAACAAATATTAAATATGCACTTTGCAACGATAACTTTGTTTTGTCAGACAAACACACAATCCCTACCGAGGCACAGAACGGCGGTCAGGCTCTTGTAAACAAAATCATCTCTATTATTGAGGATTATGAAAACATTGACAGAGTTGCAATTTCGACAGCAGGTCAGGTTGACAGTGAAAATGGTATTGTTGTTTATTCAACAGATAACATCCCCTATTACACAGGAATGATGGTAAAAAAAACAATTGAGAATAAAACAGGCATCAAAACCTTTGTGGAGAATGATGTTAATGCATTTGCTTTAGGAGAATCAGAATTCGGTGCAGGAAAAGGCAAGAATAATTTTATTGCCTTAACATACGGCACTGGTATCGGAGGGGCTTTGTTCCTCGACGGCAAGCTCTACAAGGGTATGGGCTCATCTGCCGGTGAATTCGGTCATATGATAACGCATGTCGGAGGAAAGCAGTGCACCTGCGGCGGTGAAGGCTGTTACGAATGCTACGCTTCAACAAGAGCACTCCTTCAAAGTATTAATAAAAGAAACAACATTAATCTGAATGCCTTTGAAATTTTTGAAAAAGAAAATTTTCAGAAGCCTGAAATCAGATCAATCATTGATAAATGGATTGACGAAATGATTGTCGGTCTTGTAAATATTATTTATATTTTCAATCCACCGCTCATCATTTTAGGCGGCGGAATTATGAATGAAGACTATGTAATTGACCTCATCGACAGAAAAATTTATAATCTGCTTATGGATAATTTCAAAGATGTCAACATAGTTAGATCACGTCTTGGCAGTGATGCAGCACTGTTGGGTGTAGCTTCAAAAGCAGCAAAATTATAACTAAAAAGCAAGTCATCAGACTTGCTTTTTTATTCTGTATTCACTTTATTTATATTTGATATTTCAAACGAAAAATGATTATCCTCTTAATCATTATATAACAATATGAGATTTTCTTTCCTTACCTCTCTTTATTCCATACCATTGTATAATCTGCTTCTGATGTATCCTCATCAATTCCTTTTGATATGATAGATAAACCCTCTCTCAAATAGAAGTCAACGGCACGACGATTTTTTTGATAAACATTCAACGAAAATACGGGATAATTTTGCTTAACACACTCTAAAAGTTCTTTCCCGATTCCCATAGAACGGCATTTTTTATCAACAAAAATACCTGCAAGATAATCATCCGTCATACCGACAAAGCCTTGTATTTCCTCATCCTGTTCATACACAAAAATATCTGCCTGTAAAAGCTGCTTTTGTACCGATTGATAATTTGACAGCCAATAATCACCCTGCACAAAATTATGTGCATCCATATTTACGTCTAACCAAATTTGCATAACCTGCTTTGTGTCTTTCATTTCAAATTTTCTAATCATACCTACGAGCTCCTTTTAACGCAAGCATATGTCTGAACTTAACAAATTAATATTTACTAAAAAACAGGTATGAATAAAATCATACCTGTTAAATGATTGTGCTGCATGAAAAAAACAATAAAATGGAATATATCTGCATTAAATGCCCGTTATGCTTTTTATTTTAAACTGAATTTTTTTATACATTTACTGACCAAGAATAAATTGGGTATACCGATAGCAGTTTTGCAAAATCAAATCCTAAAATTGCGAGTATTAACGGTACTGCAAATATAAGTAAACTGAAAAATATGGTTTGTATATAATTTTTACGCCACATTGAAATCAGGATAACCGCCGAAGTAATTATCAATGCAGATAAAATCTGAGAAAGCAAAAATAATATGACAAATCCCCCGATAGAAATATGAAACGGAAGTTCCTGAAAATATGGGATAGTATTTACTGAAAATGAAAATCCGTGCATCGGGAAAAATTTTGAAATACTAACAAACCTGCAAATAAATGGTATACCTGCAAATATTGAGGCAGTAATTGAACAAACAAGCATTTTGCTCATTATTATTTTAAATTTACCCTTTTTTGTTGCATAGAGC
>VSOH01000254.1 GCA_009774735.1 Clostridiales bacterium | reverse complement strand
GTCAATATACTATGGGGCAGTAAATTGCTGTCGCTGATAATATTTATACCTTTAGCGATTAGTGTGTTTATATAGTCTATTATGTCATTACTGATTATTTCTCCGGGTGCTATAATCGGAACACCCGGTGGATATGCAAAAACATATTCTCCTGATATTTTGCCTGACGAGTTTTTAAACTCTGTTTGCTGTGTACTCTTAATTTCCCATATATTATATTCTTTTTCAGGAAGCTTAATTTTGTCAAAGCTTATTTTTTGTTTTTTTCTTTTTTCAAGGTGTTTGAGCGCCTGGATTAAAACCTCAAAGCCTTTTTCTGAGTCACACACCGTTGAAATCAGTATAACATAATTCAGCCCGTATCCCTCAGCCTCAATTCCGTTTTTACGCAGATGATGGCTTAATTCTATTCCGCTGTAACCATCGGCTGAAATTATTATTCTTGAGGGGTCATCATTTTTCAATACCTGTATACTTTTTATATTGCTTAGTTCTTTATAAAATCCGTTCAGCAAAAGCTTGTATTCATTAAATGAAGTCTGTGAATTTTCTAAAAATTCGATGCATTTTTCAATTGATGCAAGCAGTATATAGCTTGGTGAGCTGCTTTCAAAAATATCCATATATTTTTTCACTGCATCCATATATTTTTCATTGTTAATATGAATAACAGCCGTCTGTGTCAGACTCGGAAGCGTTTTATGCAGTGAGTTAATTACAATGTCACTATGTGCCTGTGCAGGAAAAATTTCTGCAAAGCCAAAATGACTGCCGTGTGCAGCATCAACAATTATAGGAATATCTGCTTTAATCTCACTTACTATGCCTTCATAGGTAGGGGAGGTGATTACAATTGCTTTAGCAGCAGGATAATTTTCTACAGCAGTATCAACTGTTTCTTGCGTGATTTTTGTATATATACCAAGTGCAGAGCAAAACTCAGGCTCAATATAAACTGTGTTAAGCTCATTAATAAAGCAGGCATTGTAAACTGATTTGTGACAGTTTCTTGCAATGATAATTGTGTCACCTTTTTTGCATACTGCGGATATTGCAGAAAGAATGCAGCAGGTTGAGCCGTTAACGGATAAAATGCTTTTTTTACTGCCATAAATATCTGCGGTGCGTTTTTCAAGCTCCGACAGAATACTTTCAGGTCTGTGAAGATTATCAAAACCATCAATTTCAGTTATATCAATTTCGGCACCGATAATTCCGAAATCAGAATTTCTTTTGTGCCCGGGCATATGAAAAGGGTAGGTGTTGATCTCTTTCAATTTGTTATTTAATTTCAACTGCCTTCCGCTCCCTTCGTGTATTATGTATTCCAAGCATTATATAGCCCGCAAAAATCGGTGTCAGTTCAATAATCGCTGTTTCTTTAAATATAATTAAACATATTAAATCTCCTGTCAGAATTAAACCGCTTATTATTGTCAGCCTATAGTTTTTTGACAATAAAAATAATAAGAATACTGTTATGCCCATAACAATTGAAAAGGTCATTGAGCCTATGCAGTGCAGCAAGTATTCACTTTTCTGCGAATAATCAAAATCATTAGTGACCGTTAATACCATACCGATGAAAGCAATTATCAGCAGTGGGATGTAGAATTTGTATTTGGTTTTCATATACCCGACAATGAGATTAAAGAATAAGGCAATACAGGTTATTGTTCCCCATATTATAAACAGAACAGGATGTGTTAATCCGATTTTTGACAGTGCGCCGCTGTTGCCTGTAAATCCACCAAGATTTGCGTAGTATAAAGAAAATACAATTGCAATAAAACTTAAACATAAACAAAAAAATTTTTTCATAAAATTTATTATAGCATATTTAATTGACATTTCAAGCAAGTTGTGTTATTATTCTTATGCTGATTATTTCAGTGTATTGCGGATTAAGCGGAAAAGTAAGTTTTTAACTGAAAGTATGCTCCGCCTCGGTATGCTCTGCCGTGTAAAAATAAGAGCAAATTGAATGAGCAGAAGTGGCGGAATCGGCAGACGCGCTAGATTCAGGTTCTAGTGAATGCAAATTCATGAGGGTTCAAGTCCCTTCTTCTGCACCACAAAAGAGCAAGTCTTGCGACTTGCTCTTTTGCTTTTGTACTATTGATTTTTAGAATCAAGATACTAAATTAAGCATCTCTATTTCATTATAATTCAAACTGTATCAAGCCTGTGGATCGGTGATATGGCTTGTTGGAACTTGCACGAACATTGTTTTTCCTTTTGTTTTCAAGCAGGAATTGCACCTTGTCAAACACATCTCTATCAATTATTGCAGGTACAAAATTTTCATGTGTGCTCTTTCGACTGTGCATTTTTTATTGTTTTCATTTGCCTAATATTCTCATATATGAATACAAAAAAACTTTGTGTTTATTCAAAATTTTAACATAATAGCATAAATTACATAAAAAATTTACAGTAGTTTAATTGCTACTGCATAATTA
>VSOH01000253.1 GCA_009774735.1 Clostridiales bacterium | reverse complement strand
CCATATATATGACAAAAAGCCCAGCATAAGCCGGACCTTTTTCGACAGACTGATGCAATTCATCGAACTGCATATTTTTATTTTACAATACGATATATTGATTTATAAGGTCAATTGATTATCAACCCAGCTTTCCTGCACAGCATAATTCATTATATCACCTGCCTGATGCATACCTATCAGGAACGGTGAATCAGGATTATGCAATTTTGAATTGCTCAGCACTGCTTTGTAATCTGTGTTTGCATAGCAATATTTACAAAAATGCCTGCAGGTATCATATGCACCGATATCATTACCGAAAAAGCAGGCACACTCATTTCTCTGCCCTTTTATTCTTGGCATATTAAGCTTAGTGTGCAGTGCTGTTTCGTATACCTCCTGAGTTAAGCACCCATTACAATCAATACCGAAAGGCGCAAGCTCATCACCCTCTGCACAGGCTTTTATTATAATATCATACTGCCTGCCTATTTCTGCAAAGGCTTTGCCTATTTTAAGACGTTTTTCCTTTTCCACCATACATGCCTGAGGGAAATTTTTAATAACCTTTTTATACAAATCAATAAAGCTGATAATACAGGTTTTGGTATAGCCTGAAAGCTCCCTTGCCATTTTTTCAAAGGTTTCAATATGAAAATCTATGGAATACTTATCATTTATGAATATCGGGTCATATCTCCAGCCTATACTGTCAACACCAACAAATTTTGAAAGTGTTTTGAAATTCTCTAAAACCTGTCTTTTATCCGGAACATTCGGCTCAATTTCTTTGCCATAAGGTGTTATGGTCACAAACCAGTATTGACCATAAGGCTTGAGCACATCCATATACTTAAGCATAGGTGCAGGGTTTTTCGTGCAGAATGCAATCAAATCAACCACGTCAGGATTTATTTCATATCTCGTGACAGATGACGGATTATAAGGATTACGCACCAGAACATAGCCTGCCTTTATTCTGTTTATAAACCATTGTGAATAGAAAGCAGGTATGTCCGTTCTCATTCCTGTCTGCAAAATCATAGCTGTATATTATCAAACTGCAACAATGTTAACAAGCTTGCCGGGAACATAAATTTCCTTTTTAATAGTTTTGCCTGCGATTGCTTCGGCAATTCGTTCATCCTGCTTAGCAAGTGCAATAGCATCTTCCTTTGAAATATCTACAGGTACAACAATTCTTGATCTTACCTTACCCATAATCTGAAGCGCAATTTCAACAGAATTTTCCTTGGTTTTTTCTTCGTCATATGTTGGCCATTGAGCCTCATTAACCATACCGCCGAAGTCCATAACCTGCCACATTTCCTCTGTAACATGAGGAGCAAATGGGTTAAGAAGAATTGTAAGTGCTTTAAGCTCAGCCTTATTAACACCCTTTGAATACATTTCATTAATCAGGCTCATCATAGCAGCAATAGCTGTGTTGCACTTAAGGTTATCAATATCCTCTGTAACCTTTTTAATTGTTTTATGCATCATAGCCTCAAGGTCAGAGGAATACTCGTCCCCGTCCTTAACAATTTCCTGCAGGTTCCAGTAACGCTCAAGAAATCTCTTACAGCCCTTGATTGAATCGCTGTTCCATGGAGCAGCTTTTTCAAAGTCGCCGATGAACATTTCATAAAGACGCATTGTGTCTGCACCATACTGGTCAACAATATCATCAGGGTTAACAACATTTCCCCTTGACTTTGACATCTTTTCGCCGTTCTCACCCAAAATCATACCGTGTGAAGTACGCTTTGCATAAGGCTCCTTAGTAGGAACAACACCGATATCATAAAGGAATTTATGCCAGAAACGTGAATAAAGCAGGTGGAGTGTTGTGTGCTCCATACCGCCGTTGTACCAATCAACAGGACCCCAGTAATTAACGGCTTCAGGTGAAACAAGCGCATTGTCGTTATGTGGATCCATATATCTTAAGAAATACCATGAAGAGCCTGCCCACTGCGGCATAGTATCGGTTTCTCTCTTAGCAGGCTTTCCGCAGCAAGGACAAGTAGTATTTACCCAGTCAGTGATTTTAGCAAGCGGTGACTCACCTGTATCGGTTGGCTCATAGCTGTCAACCATAGGCAGCTTGAGAGGCAGCTCGCTTTCAGGCACAGGAACATAACCGCAATCGTCACACTTAACAATCGGGATAGGCTCACCCCAGTATCTCTGACGTGAGAACACCCAGTCACGCAGCTTGAAGTTAACCTTCTGATGACCCTTGCCCTCTTTTGTCAGCCACTTGGTCACAGCAGTCTTCGCCTCCTCAACAGTCATACCTGTCAAGAATGATGAGTTCACAAGCTTGCCTGTATAGCAGTCAGTGAATGCCTCATTCTCAACACCGACTGTTGAGCCTGCAACAACCTCAATAATAGGCAAATCAAATTTCTTTGCAAACTCCCAGTCACGCGTGTCGTGAGCAGGCACAGCCATAATAGCACCGGTGCCATAGGATGTCAG
>VSOH01000252.1 GCA_009774735.1 Clostridiales bacterium | reverse complement strand
GCTTTAATTGTTCCCGGACAATTTATGGTCAGACTCGGCAATGTTAAACTGGTAACCGACATACTTGGCTCTTTAGGTATTAAATACATTATTTTTGATGAGGTGAATTCAGAGCCGACTGATCTAATCATAAACAAAGGTGTTGACTGCTTTAAATCAAATGACTGTGATTTTTTAATTGCTGTTGGCGGCGGTTCACCTATTGATGCAATGAAGGCAATCGGTGCCGTTGTAACAAACGGCGGCTCAATCAACGATTATTTAGGAAAAATCATAAATATACCTGCACCGCCTATGGTCGCAATACCGACTACAAGCGGAACAGGCTCAGAGGCAACACAGTTCACAATCATCACCAACACGGAAAAGGATATTAAAATGCTTTTAAAAGGTGCTGTTCTTATGCCCGATTTGGCAATTGATGATCCTGCATTCACACTGACAGCGCCTCAAAGTGTAACTGCTGCTACGGGGCTTGATGCACTCTGTCACGCTGCAGAAGCTTACACATCAAGAAAAGCCCAGCCATTGACTGATGAATTTGCACTTTCAGCAATCAAAAAGATTTTTAAATATCTGCCCGTATGCTATAACGAGGGACATAATATTAAAGCAAGAGCACAAATGTCTTTGGCAGCACTTGAGGCAGGTGTTGCCTTCAACAACGCATCTGTTACAATCATTCACGGAATGAGCAGACCTATCGGTGCACTGTTCCACGTTCCTCACGGTATCAGCAATGCAATGCTTTTGACCGAATGCTTTAAATATGTATACGACGGAGCACACAGCAGATTTGCCGATATGGCAAGAGCAATTGGTGCTTCTTCCGAAAAAGAGGATGATATGACAGCGGCAAAAAAATTTATTGATGCCTGTGCTGAGCTTTGCAAAATCTGTGAAATACCATCACTTGAAAAATACGGAATTGACAAAAATGAATTCTTTGAGGTTATGGACAAGATGGCTGAAGACGCAATGGCATCAGGCTCTCCGTCAAACACAATAAAAGAAATTAACAAAAATGATTTGCTCGCTATTTATAAAAAGCTTTGGGATTAACAAAAACCGCCGATAACACTTGCTATCGGCGGTTTTATTGTATTACAGGGACAAATTATACCTATCCTCTACGATTTATATAAATTATAGTCCAAGCAATTTTTTAGCATTATTATAGAAAACATCCTGCTGTGCCTTTTCATCAAGTCCGCAGCTAAGCACCTTTTGAATTTCCACTGTAGGATGATGAAATGGTGAGTCAATACCGAACATAATTCTGTCACTGCCGACGGTTTCATACGCTTCCTTGATTTTGCTGCCCATTGGCATACCGCTCATTTCAAGGTAAAGATTATTGTATCTTCTTGCCATTTTAAGAGAAGCATCAATATAAACACCATGACCATGCCCCATATGAATCATAGTCACCTTAACATCCGGGTACTGCTCTGCAAGCAGTGCAATGCTCCACGGCAGCGAAAAAGGCGGATGACCGCAGTGAATAAAAACAGGAATATTATATGCTCTTGCAAAATCCATAACAGGATAAACCACAGGGTCATCGGCAACAAAGCTGTCAAAAAGCGGCTGCATTTTAATACCCTTAAATCCCTCTTGATTTATATACTTTTCAAGCTTTTTTTCAACGTCATCCAGTGCAGGGTTAACCCACACAAACGGTACAATCCTGTCAGGATAGGCTTGAACAGCATCAACAACATCGTCATTATTCTGAAAGTTTGACGGACAGAGAAAGGTTTTTTCAACCTCAAATTCATCCATCTGTTCAATCAGTCTTTCCTTGGTAAAGGACAAGCCTGCCCATCCGCCGAAGTTGCCGATATGTGTATGTGCATCAATTTTTTTCATTGCTGTACTCCTTTACTCCGCCATTTTTCTGAGCTTGGCAGTAACATTAGTTTTGTTAAACATTGCAATAAATACCAGTGCAACCGCTATTCCCACCGCTGTCTGTATTGCCAGCGTAGGCAATGATGAAAATGCATAAGCCTTATCAAACATAACAATTTTAACCAGTGTATAAGCAGAGATTTGAAAAACGCCGCCCAAAATAGAACCAATAATATAGCCGAAAAATTTATTTTTCATCAGTTTTTCTGCAAAAATACCGCAGATTAAAACCAACAAAAGCTTAATGCAAAAGGTTGGCGGCGCCCATATGGTATACCCGCCGATTACATCTGCAAGTGCCGCACCGATACCTGCTGCAAAGCAGGACTTTTTTGAGCCTAACAGAGGTATTGACAAAAAGATTATGGCATCACCAAGGTGTGTATAACCATTGCCAAGCGGAATTTTAAATGTAAAGGTAAACACAAAAATTAATGCCGCCATCACTGCGGTAAAGCAGATTGATTTAACAGTAATTTTCTTTTTCTCTTTAACTGTATGATTATTCTTCACTGTCATTCCTCCTGTTCTTTAAACATTCTATACCCAATCTGTATACCATTCAATAT
>VSOH01000251.1 GCA_009774735.1 Clostridiales bacterium | reverse complement strand
ATTTAAAGTACATATAATACTGGCATTTAATCATACCGTTATAAAGCTTTCTTCTTTTGTCAGCCTTTCTGCCGAAAACCTTCTCAAACTCCACATCAGGAGAAATGATACCATATGACCAGCCTCTTTTCGCAACAAACTTTTCACCCATTATGCGGTAAATTCTTTCTGCTTCCTTAATATCAAGCATTCTTTCACCGTAAGGGGGATTTGTTATAAGTGTGCCGCGTTCGGTAGTAGGATTAAAGAATTTTATATCCTTTTCACTGAGGCTTAAGAATTTATCAACCTTAATTCTTTTGGCATTAATCATCGTAAGTTCCAATGCCTTAGGGTCAATATCGCTGCCGAATGCAGTAAAGTCTGTATCCGTCTTTATAATATCGTGACAGCGTTCACGTTCCTGCCTCCAGGCACTTTCGGGGAGTAACCCCCATCTGTCACATTCAAAGTTACGGTTAATTCCGGGGGCAATATTATGAGCAAGCATAGCACCCTCAATCAAAATTGTACCACTGCCGCAGCAAGGATCATAAAGCGTGTGATAATGACGAAGTCTTGAAAGACTGCACATTGCTGCTGCCAATGTTTCCCTGATTGGTGCATCATTGCTTTCAGGTCTGTAGCCACGCTTATGAAGTCCCCTGCCCGTTGTGTCGAGCATTACAGTAACCTCGTCCTTCATTATGGAAAACTGAATCTGATGAACAGGACCTGTTTCCTCAAACCATGTTGTATTATAATCAGCTTTGAGAGATTCAACAACGGCTTTTTTTATAATTTTCTGGCAATCGGGTACTGAGTGAAGAACGGAATTGATACTGTAGCCCTTAACAGGGAATGTATCAGCCGAACCGATAAACTCAGACCAAGGGAGATTTTTAACACTCTGAAAAAGTTCCTCAAAGGTAACAGCCTTGAAGCGGTCGAGAACAATTAAAATTCTTTCAGCATAACGGCTGTTGATATTTGCACGGGCAAGAATATTTGAGTCACCCTCAAAAAACACCCTGCCGTTTTCGGCACAGACATTCTGTGCCTCCATATTTTTTAAATCATCGCTGACCAAACCCTCCAAGCCTAAAAGGCATGGTGCAACCATCTGAATATACATAAACTAAATTCCTTTAAATAATTTTACTTGCGTGTCTTGTAACGTGACAGCCAACGTTTACTGCAACAGGCAAGCCTGCAATATGTGTGGGGTAGGTTTCAATATTAACACAAAGTGCCGTTGTTTTTCCGCCGAAGCCCTGCGGACCAATGTCAAGCGCATTGATTTTTTCAAGAAGTTCCTGCTCCATATCTGCATAAAAACTGTCACTGTTTCTCACGGAAACATTTCTGCACAGTGCTTTCTTGGCAAGGATTGCACTGTATTCAAAGTCACCGCCGATACCGACACCGATAACCACAGGCGGGCACGGATTAGAGCCTGCCGTTTTAACACAATCCACTATAAAACCGATAATATCCTCTCTTTTTGCTGAGGGAGTAAACATTTTCAATTGGCTCATATTTTCACTGCCGAAGCCCTTGGGCGCAGCCATAATTTCAATTTTATCACCTGGAACAATTCTGGTGTGCATAATGGCAGGGGTATTATCGTTGGTGTTTACTCTGTTTTTAAATGGATCAGCTACTACGGATTTCCTCAGTAATCCGTCAACATATCCCTGTCTTACACCCTCGTTGACAGCATCCTCAAAGGAGCCGTTTGTAATATGCACATCTTGTCCCACATTTGCAAAGATAACAGCCATACCCGTATCCTGACATATAGGAATATCAAGCTCCTTTGCAGCATCAATATTTTTTTCCAAATCACCAAGTATTGAACCGGCAATCTGATTTTTCTCCTTCTCTTTACAACAGCCAATACAATCAACTAAATCATCAGGCAGAATTTTATTTGCCTGAACAACCAGCTCCTTAACAGCGGCTGTGATATCACTTGCAGCGATCTCTCTCATTTATACACCTCTTATAGAAAAAAGACCAAGTGAAAAATACTTGGTCTTTTATTTTTTACTCACCGGCAGAAATATCATAAAAAACAATTTCGTTAGATTTTACATATCCCTTTTCACGAGCCTTCTGCTCTATGTAATCGTCCTTATTTTCGTTATCAAGCACTGCCTGAAGCTCTTTATTCGTTTCAACCTGATCATCGACCTTGACAGCAATTTCATCCCTTTGTCTTTCAAGGCGGCTGATATCGGCATTCTGATTAACCATTGTTACACCGAAAAACAAAAATGCAACAACTAAAGCCAGTGAAACGATAAGCATGGGAATATTCTTTTTGTTTGAAAGAATTTCTTTGAAGGATTTACTTTTCTTTTCTGCCTGCTTTACCATTTCTACCACCCTTAGACTTCTTTTTAACAAAAGACTTTACATTCGCTTTTTTATTATAATATAAATTATATAGCTTTTGCAACACTTTTTTTAAACTTTTTGACCATTTTTTCAGCTTTTCGG
>VSOH01000250.1 GCA_009774735.1 Clostridiales bacterium | reverse complement strand
CGATACCTGAAATATTCTTTCATAAATTTCTCAAGAAAAACACTTTCCTCTGTTGCATCAGCTTCACTGACCTCATCCATCGTATAATGGCGGTAGGTGTGGTTGCCGATTATGTGACCTTCATCAATCATTCGCTCTATGAGCTCAGGATTATCCTTAACAAAATCATAGGTCACAAAGAAAATTGCTTTAACACCTTTTTCTTTTAATGTGTCTAAAATAGCAGGTGTGTAGCCGTTTTCATAACCCTCGTCAAAAGTAAGACATATGAATTTGTCATCACTCATAATGAACTGGCTTCCGAGGTCGCCGTAGCTTTCCTGAAGCGTGACAGGGTCTGTGGGGCGCTGATGATTATCTGCACGTCCCGGTCCCCATACAACCTTTTCAGTGCTGTAAAATTTGCTGCCGAGTCCCGTTGCCTCGACAGTTGTGTCGGCAACATTTGTTTTGCTTTCTGACGATTTTGATTCAGGCTGTGTTGTTGCCTCCTCTTTGTTTGCAGAGCAGCCTGCTAAAAGGAGTGCTGCACACATAGCCGCAATAATTATTTTTTTCATATAAAATCCCCCTTGACTTATTATTGTCAAAGGGGATTTTAATATTTGTGGTAATTAATTGTTGATTTTCCAGCCTGCTGAAATAATACCCTCGTACTTTGCAATACTTGCCATAATACTTTCAACAAGCTCGTCATTTCTTTTCACTGTTGTTATATATGCACGGATTTTAATTTTATTGTCATCATCATCGGTACCGATGCTTTCAAGGTTGTGCAGCAAAACATCATTTTTATCCCTGATGGTTTTAATTAAATGAGAACGGATGTCAATTTCAAAATCCTCAATACAGCTTATGGAAATTTTATAAAGGCATTCAATATTACGTGCCTTTTCTTTATCCTTATTATAGTGACGCCTTTTGTCAATAAGTGATGATAGCGGATGCAGAATCAGGTGCAGAAAAACGATTGCGACTGCGACTATAACTGAATAAAAAATGTCATCAACAGTGCATAATATGCCGATTGCTGCGGTAGCCCAGATTGTGGCGGCTGTAGAAAGACCGCGTATATTCGTTCCGTCACGGATTATTAATCCCGCTCCGAGAAAACCGATACCGCAAACAACCTGTGCCGCAATTCTTGTTTTATCAACAGCACTGTCAGCTGTGATATATGAAAATGCAGTATAAGCATAAGCTCCTACGCACACAATAACATTAGTTAATATTCCTGCCTGGTGTCTGGTCCACTGTCTTTCAAGTCCTACAATAAGACCAAGAGCAATAGCAATAATCAGCCTTACAGTAAAGCCTGTGGGTGTTGCGATGCCGGCTAAAATCAACATTATTGATTTTCAACTCCTTCAACGGATTTCATTTTTAAATATGCGTTTATAAAGCCGTCAAGGTCACCGTCCATAACGGCGGTTATATTGCCCATTTCAAAACCTGTTCTATGGTCCTTAGCCATTGTGTACGGCATAAAAACATAGGAACGAATCTGGCTGCCCCATGCAATTTCCTTCTGGTCGCCCTTGATGTCTTCAATTCTTTCAAGATTTTCTCTTTCCTTAATTTCAACAAGCTTGGATTTCAGCATTCGCATTGCAACCTCACGGTTCTGATGTTGGCTTCGTTCAATCTGACAGGATACGACAATGCCTGTCGGAACGTGTGTAAGACGAACAGCAGATGAGGTTTTGTTAACCTTCTGTCCGCCTGCACCCGACGCTCTGTAAACATCCATTTTTATATCCTCTTCACGGATTTCAACATTTACATCATCATCAATTTCAGGCATAACCTCAAGTGATGCAAAGGATGTATGGCGTCTGCCTGAAGAATCAAAGGGTGATACTCTTACAAGTCTGTGAATACCCATTTCTCCTTTTAAGTAGCCGTAGGCATTTTCGCCCTCAACAAGTATTGTTGCACTCTTTACTCCTGCAACATCACCGTCAAGATAATCAAGCGTTGAAACCTTGTAGCCGTGTCTTTCGCCCCAGCGGTTGTACATTCTGAACAGCATTTCAGCCCAGTCCTGTGCTTCGGTTCCGCCTGCGCCTGCGTGGAAGGTCAGAAGGGCATTTTTGTTATCAAATTCACCGCTTAAAAGTGTTGAAAGTGTAAGATTTTCAAGTCTGCTTTCAATGTCGTCAACAGAGGCTGTGCAATCATCAAGCAGGTCATCATCCTCTTCTTCATCAGCAAGCTCAATCATAACCAAAGCATCCTCATAATCGCTTTTTACATTTTCATATGCTGCAACCTTTGCTTTGAGCAAGCCAATTTTCTGCATTGTTTTCTGGCTTTTTTCCATATCATCCCAAAAGTCGGGTGCAGCACTCAGTTCCTCCAGCTCGGCGATTTCTTTGATAAGGCTGTCGATTGCCAGTGCTTCTTTAAGATTTGTGATTGTTTTTTCAGAACCGATTAATCTCTGCTTTAATTCCTCATACTCAATCATATTATTTCTCCGTAT